>NZ_JAGGQY010000033.1:0-113027 GCF_018613105.1 Bacillus sp. ISL-77 | reverse complement strand
CAGTGGGGATTAAATAGGATGATCCCGGTACAATACCGAGGTCACCTGTTAGCTGCATAGGCCCTTTTATTAAACTGTCCATATTATGGGTTACAGTTCACTTAACAGCTTGCGTCTCTTTTTTTTGTGGAAATATAGACTACGAGGTAAAAAACGAAATTATACGCAAGTATAAACGAAAAATGGGTCGCGGCATGCTTTAAATAAAGTAGCGCTACGGCTTTTTTATTCGTACCAAGAACGCTAATGAGCTGCGCCTATCTTTAAGTAAGACATTCGAAGGGAGATAATTAATATGAAAAAAACAAAAGAGGATTTCATGCAGTATGTAACAATGTTTGATGAGGAAGACAAGGAATTTTTCCTTGAAGGTGCAGAAATAGACGAGGGCATAAAAAACGTGGTAGACGCAATCAACGAAATAGACGACTTTGTAACCATGAATAGTTGTCAAGGTGGCGGACATAGAGCGAATGGCATTATAGAACTAATAGTGCCAAGTCAGCCGCAAGACGTAAAAGATTTCGTAAAAGAATTAATGAAAGACTACGACGTAAATCATTGCCCTATTACTTACGTAGATTTTTACGTTCTAAATAATAACTACATCTTGGCTCATGAATTATTTATATTCTTACAGCGTAAATTTCCCGACGTACTACAATGTACCTTAGAGTTCCAATATGACTTCATTGTAAACGACGATGATGAAGCTATTCCAACAGGAGAGGTCGATTACCGTTACGGTATTAAGTCCACTATAGGTTATGACAAAGAATTACTCGATGACTTATCGAAGACAATTCGTTATTTTAAGACACTAATCGTAAACGAAAAGGAATAACAACGGTTCAGGGCGCAGGCTTAACGGCTTTCGTCTTTTTTTTGCCTTCCATGCCAAAAGCTGCTGAGAGCTGCGCCTATGTACGAGAAATCAAATCGTACAGGGGGCGCAATCATGAACAACGAAAGTCAAACGAAAGTTAGACCATTGACGAAAAGAATCGGTAAATATACTTGCGAGGTTTATTCCGTGAATGAGCCAAGCCCCGAAGCAATCAAGAACACTAATCGAGAAATCAATCGACTAATGAATAAAAAGTTTACCGAATAAACGAAAAGAAACCGCCCACGACAGGCGGTCTTTTTTTATAATTTATTCGTAGTATCTATACGATAATAGACACAACTGAGCCAGTCACAACAGGTGGGAAGAACTTAATTAATTTTCCAAAGAATTGAGAAATAATAATGACGATAAGTCCTGAGATAAGAATCGATCCATAAATAGCGGAAATACCATACTGTCCTCCAATGGCAATCATTGGTCCGACTGCAGTAAACGTACAGCCAAGTACAATCGGTAAACCAATTCCGAAAAAGCGATTCTGCCAAACTTGTAAAATTGTCGCAATTCCGCACATTAAGATATCGATCGATACCAAGTAGGTTAATTGTTCTCCGGTAAATTTAAGTGCTCCTCCGACGATAAGTGGGACGATTACCGCTCCGGCGTACATGGCTAATACATGCTGAATTCCTAACGAGGCTATTTTAAAAGGATGTTGTTTCATTTAATTAATTCCTCCACGTTCTCATTTATAAATGACACTTTTCCGTTTGAAAGCGAGGCAATCCGTGCTAAGGATTCAACCCTTAAACCAAGGTCCTTTAATTTTTGTGGACCATGTTGAAAGGACTTCTCGATGACAATGCCAATTCCAACAACTGTTGCATGGCTTTTTTGAACAATATCTACTAAACCAAGTGCAGCTTCCCCATTTGCAAGGAAGTCATCAATGATTAGGACTCTATCATTTTCATTTACATATTTCTTTGAAATGGAAATTTCGTTTGTTTCATTTTTAGTAAATGAATGGACTGAAGCTGTTAATAAATCATCGACAAGCGTCAAAGATTTTCTTTTTCTTGCGAAGATTACAGGAACATTCATATATAAACCAGCCATAACTGCAGGAGCAATTCCTGAAGATTCAATGGTTACGATCTTTGTAATACCATCACCTGCAAAAATCCTTGCAAACTCTTTTCCTATTTCAAGCATTAATTGCGGGTCTATTTGGTGGTTTAAAAATGAATCTACCTTTAGAACATTTTCCGATAGAACCTTACCGTTAGTGCGGATTTTCTCCTCTAGTAATCTCATGTTTTTTTGACTCCCTTTTAAAATAATAAAAGCCCAAAGGTCATTACATCACATCAAAAAATGAGTGAGGCAATGACCTTTGGGCTTTGTGTCCGAAAGGAAAAGGAATTAGCGCTCTTTAAAAAGAATCGCGACTTTCCCATTACCCACTCATAGTCTGATTGTTAACGGCAATCGGGTAGAAACTTGCGGGCCATATCCCCGCGATTATATGAGTGAAACCATATTAATTTATTCACATTATAAAACACAAGAAAAGAGTAAATCAATCATTTTTTCGCAAAAAACGAACATTTTGTTTTTTAAAATTAAAAATCGTTCGTGTATGGTAATCGTTTTAATTGGCGTAAATAAAAGGCTATATCAAAGATTGAATAACCATTCATTTTCAGGTACTATTATAGTGTATAATTTATTCAGAAAATTCTAAAATAAAGGGTGAGCAAAATGAAAAAATCGATTCCTGAATCATGGTGGAACCAGTTGAAACTACCGGTCATTTCGGCCCCGATGTTTTTGGTTTCAGGCACTGAACTCGTGAAAAATTGTTGCTTGAATGGCGTGATTGGTTCTTTTCCTGCTCCAAATGCAAGACCAATTGAGGTTCTTGATCAGTGGATGGGGAAATTAAATGAAGAGCTAGAAAAGGCTCGTGCACTCGATCCTAACCGAAAAATTGCTCCTTGGGCGATGAATATGGTGGTACATAGCTCTTACAGCCGCCTGCAGGAAGAACTTGCATTGATTAAAAAGCACCAGCCGCAATTGGTGATTACCTCCTTAGGAAGTCCGAAACTAGTCGTCGATATTGTGCATGAATATGGCGGGCTCGTATTCTCTGATGTGAGTGATTTGAAGTTTGCTCAAAAAGCAGCTGAATCTGGTGTCGATGGACTTATTTTGGTAGCAAGCGGGGCGGGCGGTCACGCGGGTCAAATTAACAGCTTTGCCTTCGTGGATATGGTCCGTAATTTCTGGGATGGTATCATTGTCCTTGCTGGTTCCATTTCAACAGGGAAGGGAATTTTAGCTGCTCAGGCAGCAGGCGCTGACCTTGCCTATATGGGAACCCGCTTTATTGTTGCGACAGAAAGTATGGCCAATGATGAATACAGGGAAATGCTGGTTGAAGCCACACAAGAGGATATCATTTTAACGGATGCTTTCTCCGGCATCATGTGCAATATGCTGGTACCTAGTATTAAAAAGGCAGGTTTGGACCCAGAAAAACTTGTCAAAAAAGACAATGTAAACTTTGATAATATGCAAAGGGAGACGAATGCGAAAGCATGGAAGGATATTTGGTCAGCAGGACATGGCGTCGGGGCAATAAATAAAATAGAATCGGCTTCTGAAATAATTAGTAGTTTAGAAAAAGAATACAAGGAAGCATTACAAAATATCAATCGAAATGTAGGGAAATTGAGTTCGGTTTCCGTAAAATAAGAAAAGCATACGATTGCGAAAAGGGACTCTCACAGTGAAGCAAACAAATGTCCTTGACGAGGAAAATTAAATAGATGAAAAAAACCGGGCATTGTCCGGTTTTTCTTTTGGAGTAAAAGAACTTATCCCCGAATTTTGCTTACTTTTTGTTTTTCTCCTTTGATACCATATTGACTACTTTATAACCTGGTTTCATCTTAATCTTCTTAATACCACTATTCATTGTGACTTGGTACATGGTAAATTTTCGAGGCTGATGTTCCAGTCTATCAATTTTTTTAATGGTTTCTTTTTGAAAATATTTATGTATTTTCTTCGTTTGCTTTTCTGGTTTTTCACCGTAAAGAAAATCGTAAGCAATTATAAATAGAAAAATAAATACCGCCCCAATAACTAGTGTGTATAAGGTTGAAAACAAAAATGACAAGGTTGACATCCTTTCTATGTAGCGTCGGAATGACTCAGTACGATTAAAAACAATTATAACTTAAAACCATGCCATTATAAAATAATTCATTGATAGCAGTTTGGTTATCTTAAGAAATAACATTATTTTTGACTGGGTACACTAAAAGAATATAAAAATATTTTTGTTTATTTGTCCACTAGATATGCACAACAATAAAAATTTATGATAAAGTATAGTATAGGAATCCTTTAATACCAGTGTTTAACAAAGGTGTGGATGTCCGCTTGAAACGGACGATTGTTTTTCCGTAAACGACAAAGCACGTTCAAATGAATAAAGGGGGAATTGAATATGTCCAGTACTATTTTGGAGCAATTTTTAAATGAAAATCTTGATAATTTAAAGGGAAAAGGTTTGTACAATGTCATCGATCCGCTCGAAAGCCCAAATGGACCAGTTATAACAATTAATGGCAGAGAACTAGTCAATCTATCTTCCAACAACTATTTAGGCTTAGCCACGGATGAACGTTTGAAAAAAGCCGCTACTGAGGCGATTGAACAATACGGAGTTGGGGCAGGGGCCGTTCGAACCATTAACGGAACACTTAAACTCCATGTTGAACTGGAAGAAAAATTAGCTGAATTCAAACATACAGAAGCAGCGATTGCTTACCAATCTGGATTTAATTGTAACATGGCGGCTATTTCAGCAGTAATGGATAAAAATGATGCGATACTTTCGGATGAATTAAACCATGCGTCGATAATCGACGGCTGCCGGCTTTCCAAAGCAAAAATTATCCGTGTGAACCACTCCGATATGGAAGATTTACGTGCAAAAGCAAAAGCAGCAAAAGAGTCAGGCCTTTACAATAAAATTATGGTGATTACAGACGGCGTGTTCTCGATGGACGGAGATATTGCTTTACTGCCTGAAATTGTCAAGATTGCTGAGGAATTTGATCTGATTACATATGTAGACGATGCTCATGGATCAGGTGTGCTTGGAGATGGGGCAGGGACCGTTAAGCATTTTGGTCTTTCTGATAAAATTGATTTTCAAATCGGTACATTATCTAAAGCAATTGGCGTAGTTGGCGGTTATGTCGCTGGTAAGAAAAATCTCATTGACTGGTTAAAAGTTCGCAGCCGTCCATTCCTATTTTCTACCTCATTAACTCCTTCCGATGTGGCAGCAAGTAAGAAGTCAATTGAAATCTTAATGGAGAGCACGGAACTGAACAAAAAGCTCTGGGAAAATGGAAATTATCTAAAAAAAGGCTTGAACGAGTTAGGTTTTAATATCGGCAACAGCGAAACTCCGATCACTCCTTGTATTATCGGGGACGAAGAACTTACTCAACAATTCAGTAAACGTTTGAATGATGAAGGGGTTTATGCCAAGGCGATTGTGTTCCCAACCGTTCCACAAGGGACTGGACGAGTGCGTAACATGCCAACAGCTGCACATACAAAAGAAATGCTCGATCAAGCGATTGCTATTTATGAAAAAGTCGGCAAGGAAATGGGCGTTATTTAGGTTTCACCCTAACTGATTAAGTAACGTAAAAATAAAGTAAATCACTATTTTTAGTAAGAGTGAAGAGGACGGAGAAACGACGATGAAGCGTATTTTAATCACAGGTGCTTTAGGGCAGATTGGATCAGAATTAACTTTAAAGCTAAGAGACATCTATGGTGCGGATAATGTCATTGCTACAGATATTAAAAAGAATGACAGCGAAGCCGCTCAAAGTGGTCCTTTTGAGACCGTCGATGTAACGAATTTAAACCAAATGGTGGAAGTGGCTAAAAAATACAACGTTGATACTGTTATGCATTTAGCCGCTCTTTTATCAGCTACAGCAGAAGCCAAGCCTGTGTTTGCCTGGAATTTAAATATGGGCGGGCTAATGAATGGTTTGGAAACTGCAAAAGAGTTAAAGGCACAATTTTTCACACCAAGTTCGATTGGTGCTTTTGGTCCATCCACACCTAAGGACAGCACCCCACAAGATACGATAATGCGTCCAACGACGATGTACGGTGTCAATAAAGTGGCAGGGGAATTATTGTCTGATTACTATTTCCAAAAGTTTGGTGTCGATACCCGCGGCTTGCGTTTTCCAGGGTTAATTTCCTATGTTGCACTTCCTGGCGGAGGGACCACGGATTATGCCGTTGAAATCTATTATGAAGCGATCAAGAATGGCCAATATACTTCATACATTGATAAAGGTACCTATATGGACATGATGTATATGCCCGATGCCCTAAATGCAATTGTTGACCTAATGGAGGCAGATTCATCAAAATTAATCCACCGTAATGCTTTCAACGTGACAGCGATGAGCTTTGATCCTGAAGAAATTGCGGCTTCTATCGCTAAGTATGTACCTGGATTTGAAATTTCTTATAATGTTGATCCAGATCGTCAAAAAATTGCGGAAAGTTGGCCAAATTCAATTGATGCTAGTGCGGCAAAAGAGGAATGGGGCTTTAAATACGCGTTTGATTTGGATAAAATGACCAAGGATATGGTAGAGAAGCTACGTCAGAAAAAATAATAATTATAATAATCCTGGACCAAAATGGTTCAGGGCTTTTTTTGCATAAAAGAAAAAGCGAATCAACTAAGGCTTCGCTGTTATCTTGTTACATAGATATATTTGTCTTTTTTCTCGGTAACTCTACCAATAATCGCAGCATATGCTAGACCATTAGAATGTAGCTTGTCGACATATTGAGCCGCTTCCTGTTCACTAAGTGAAACAAACAGACCCCCAGATGTAATCGCATCACATAGGACCAGCTGCTCCTCCTGAAGAATATCCTCATAAACAACATCATCAGCTATCCATTTATGATTCGACTTAGAACCACCAGGCACCACACCATTTTTCGCTAATTCAAGAGCACCTTCTAAAACAGGGACTTGTGAGAGTGAGAATTCAAAACTAACATTACTACCACGTGCCATTTCACTGCCATGTCCAAGTAATCCGAATCCAGTTACATCAGTTACAGCGTGAGGATGAAATTCTGTTAAAACTTCAGCTGCCACCTTATTTAGCGTAGCCATTGTCTCTGTCACAATCTGTTCCTGCAGAGGAGTTACGACACTTCTTTTTATACCGGTTGTGATAATACCCACACCAATCGGCTTAGTTAACACGAGAACATCACCAGGCTTGGCGCCGACATTTTTCCAAACTTTATCGGGATGGACTATTCCTGTAACGGAAAGTCCAAATTTAGGTTCCTGATCATCAATTGAATGGCCGCCAACGGTAATCGCACCGGCTTCTTTTACTTTATCTGCCGCACCACGAAGAATATCAGCTAGCATTTCGGCACCCAACTTTTTAATCGGAAAGCCGACAATATTCATAACTGTTTTAGGTTCACCGCCCATGGCATAAACATCGCTTAATGCATTTGCAGCCGTGATCTGACCAAACATATATGGATCGTCGACGATTGGGGTAAAGTAGTCAACTGTCTGTATCAAAGCGATGGAGTCGGTTATTTGGTAAACTCCAGCATCATCAGAAGTATCAAGTCCCACTAATAATTCAGGAACAGGTTCTTGTTTCGGTAATTGACGCAACACTTGCGCCAGGTCCTCAGGACCAATTTTACAGCCTCAACCCGCTTTTGTTGACAAAGAAGTTAGGCGAATTTTATCTTGTTCACTCAACATGTCCACCTCCATTTATATAGTATAACTCTTTCAAAAAAAAACCGCACGAATAGACAAAAAAATTGCTGAAGGAAAAGGAATAGGTTAAAATATTAACACTATCCTGATGTAGGAAACACTTTTTTGGAGGGTATTTTTATGAAGAACTATCATGTTATTGTTGAATTTTGCATGCAATGAAATTACGCACCAAAAGCCGCGAGTTTCGCGGAAGAGCTATTTAATCATTTTTTTAGAGATATTCAAAAGTTAGAACTGATTCCTAGTTCAGGCGGTGCTTTCGAAGTGACCGTGAATGGGGAGAAGATCTATTCGAAGCTCGAAACAGGTGTTTTCCCTGATACCGATGAAATGATAGAGATCATTTCTAATAAATAAAAAATAACCCTCAAATCCGTTTGGAAATGAGGGTTATTTTTTTAAAGATAAAATTATTATGTCAACTGCAGCATAAAAAATGATGCCACAAGTTTATCTTAAGGCAGGAATGAATCTATTTTTTCCTACTCCTCTATCTATTTTTGAAATAATTACCTCTAGAATTCCATTTGTAAATGTAGCAAATACGTTTTGATTAATGACTAGAAACGGAAAATTAATGGAACGGACTCTTTTTTGTTTATTCATGTAAGGGGGGTATTTGGATGCAGAAATCATTAATTTATTTCCTTCTATATAAACCTTTATTTCCGAAGCCTCGAATTCGCTTAAAATGGCCTCAACAATCCATTCCTTTTCTGTTTCATAAAGATCGATTGGAAATTGTGTTTCATCATAATAGGAAGTTAGTGGATCTAGAAAATAGTTTTCCAGCCATTTCTCCACTAAGTCAAAATCAAAGGTTTGATTTTTAAGTTGTTTCTTTTTTGACATATCTAATCCCCCTTGCTCGTTTCATTTTATTCAATGTGACTTAAAACGTGAAACTGATGTGATATAATTGGGAAAGTTAAAGCGCCCGTTTGTGAATTCCACTCATTAATACAGGCCTGGACTAGTCAAATGTCAGAGAAAAAGAACATGTGATAAAGGAGTTTTTATGTTGAAAGAATGGCTACGCTCATTACCACCGGTCCATGAACTTCAAAATCATGAGAGGTTTTTAACTCTCCTTCTAGAAAGTCAGCTTGATCATGCGCATCTGACCAAACAGCTTAAAGAGGTCATTGACAATATTAGGGATGCAATCCTAAATGATAATTGGCCAGGTGGTAGGCCAGGGACCAACCATTTTATTGAAGACCTATTTTTTATTCTCGAAACAAAAATACAGAAACAGTATTCTTATACCTTAGAAAAGGTCATAAATGCGACAGGAACTATTTTACATACAAACCTAGGAAGGGCTAGATTAAGCGAAAATGCAATAAACCATGTGATTGACACTGCAAGGAACTATTCAAATCTTGAATATAAGCTAACGGAAGGTGAAAGAGGTTCAAGACATAGTCATGTTGAAGCATTAATTAAAGATATCACCGGTGCAGAGGCTGCTATGGTGGTTAATAATAATGCTTCTGCTGTCTATCTGGTTTTAAGAGCTCTAGCTGCTAACAAAGAAGTCATTGTTTCAAGGGGACAGCTTGTTGAAATCGGTGGCTCTTTTCGAATCTCATCTATAATGGAAGAAAGTGGGGCAAAACTTGTAGAAGTTGGCACCACTAATAAAACACATCTTTATGATTACGAAAAAGCTGTCAGTTCAGAAACTGCGATCGTCATGAAGGTACATACTAGCAACTTTAAGGTCATCGGATTTACCAAATCTGTTGATACCGAAGATCTTGTTGGGCTTACGAAACGATTAGATAGTGTCATTTTTTATGAAGATCTCGGAAGTGGTGCTCTATATGACTTTAGAAAGCACGGAATTGGTGAAGAACCGGTAGTAAAAGAGGTCATTGAATTAGGGGCAGATGTTGTAACCTTTAGTGGTGACAAGCTTCTTGGCGGTCCACAGGCCGGTATAATTGCTGGAAAAAAAGAAATCATTGATTGCTTAAAAAAACACCAGTTGGCACGCGTTGTCCGTGTTGATAAGATGACGTTGGCTGCGCTTGAGGGGACATTAATCGATTATGCTCGTGGAGAAAATGGCTTAGTAAATATTCCAACCGTTCGTGATTTATTAGTTTCCTCTGAAGAATTAGACGTACGATCGCAGTCGTTTATTACAAATTTATTACAAAATACTGGAAAATATGTTACAAAAATTACAGAAGGAAGAAGCCAAGTGGGTGGGGGTACGATGCCGGATGTTGAGCTTCCAACCATGGTCGTGTCCTTAAAACATTGTGAATTGACGGCAGAACAGCTGGGAAGAAAGCTTCGATCCGAAGTGAAACCAGCAATTGTTGGAAGGATTCAAAAAGATGAATTTATCATTGATTTACGAACAGTGACTCCAGAAGAAGAAGAGGACCTGCTTCGGGCATTAATTAAAGTATAGACAAGCTTAGTAATCGACTGATGCCCCAGCACTTTAACAAAGTGCTGGGCATTTTTTGACTTGCGCCTATCTTATAAGTTTCTACATATCGTGATGTGTATTATGTTTGGCTCTAGTATGGTTGCGATTCTTGACTTTGTGAGAACCGCTTAATGGTTCAGGCTGCCCCGATTGTTTTGGTGCATTTTTTCGCATGTCTTTGCCATCGTTTTTGTTCATATTTCATCCCTCCTATATGTTAGGATGCAGTGATAAAGTCCTTTTATACCGTATATTTTTTGTTGTTCTGTGCAATTTAACGGTAAACAAAATGAAGGAGTGAATAAAGAAAGATGGATAAATTCCCATACAATAAAGATAAACAACAAGCGTTTCAAGCAGCACAGCAGGGGTATGAGAATGCACAAGGACTATTCGAGACAATTGTAAGTGATAGTGCAAGTTATGGTCATCAACTAAAGCATCTAAAAGACGAAGTCAATGAAGCCTACCAACAAATTGAAAATGCACTAGAAGTGGCATCGGAACATCAACGATCGCAGCTAGAGCGTTTCCAGCAGGATCTGCAAAGCATGGTGACAGAAGTAAACCAGACAGAATAAGAAAAGCAGGCGGAGGAGCCCGCCTGCTTTTTGTTATTATTGATTTTTCTTTCGTTTTTTGTTATTCATTCTTTCTTTTGCAGTTAATTCTGGTTCGCTCGCCATTTCCTCATTAAAACCTGCACCTTTACCTTGCCCCTTGGCTGCATTCATCCCTGGAATTACATGATTAGACTTTCGTTTCACCATTCTAATCACCTCCTACACTTTTACTATTTCCTCCATAGCAAAAAACATGACATTGAAAAAGTTTTTTGAGATAATAAATAATGAAAAAGGCGGTTTTCCCATGTCTTAAATCACATTAGCACAAATAGTGTTTTTTGAATTTTCAGAACAAAATACATAAAAAACATAAGTGAAACTTATCAATCGCAATAACTTTCTTGTTATTTACTTATGTAATCGCTTGTATTAAGATAAGAATTGTGAGAAAAGTTAAGCAGGATGGGAAAATTCAAACTTTTCAACTTTTCGTTAATTTTCGATTTATTAATGACGAATTAGGGGGTTTTTTACATGGTAAAAAATGATGTATTTAACGCACGCACTTCCTTTGAAGTGAATGGTAAACGTTACAACTATTACCGCTTAAGTGCACTGGAAGAGGCAGGAATTGGAAAAATTTCTAAATTGCCTTACTCTGTAAAAGTACTACTTGAATCTGTATTACGCCAATTAGATGGCCGAGCAATTTCAAAAGAGCATGTTGAAAACTTAGCAAAATGGGGCACAAATGAGCTAAAAGAAGTGGACGTACCATTTAAGCCTGCTCGTGTTATCCTTCAAGACTTTACAGGTGTTCCAGCAGTTGTTGACCTTGCTTCTTTAAGAAAAGCAATGGCAGACCTTGGCGGAGATCCTGACAAAATCAACCCTGAAAAAACGGTTGATCTTGTAATCGACCACTCCGTACAGGTTGATGCATATGGAGCAGCTGATTCCTTAAAAATTAACATGGATTATGAATTCGAACGTAATGCTGAGCGCTACCAATTCTTAAGTTGGGCGCAAAAATCATTTAATAACTATCGCGCCGTTCCACCTGCAACAGGTATCGTACACCAAGTAAACCTTGAATACTTGGCTGATGTTGTCCACGTTGCAGAAACAGATGGTGAATTAGAAGCTTATCCAGATACTTTGGTTGGTACGGACTCCCATACAACAATGATCAATGGTCTAGGTGTTCTTGGATGGGGCGTTGGCGGTATTGAAGCTGAAGCAGGAATGCTAGGTCAGCCTTCATACTTCCCTGTACCAGAAGTAGTAGGTGTTAAATTAACAGGTGAGCTTCCAAACGGTGCTACAGCAACTGACCTTGCTTTAAAAGTAACTCAAGTTCTTCGCAGCCATGGGGTTGTAGGGAAATTCGTTGAGTTCTTCGGACCAGGAGTATCAGTACTGCCACTTGCAGACCGTGCAACAATTGCAAACATGGCTCCTGAATACGGTGCTACTTGCGGATTCTTCCCAATTGATGATGAATCACTTGCATACATGCGCTTAACAGGCCGTGAAGAAGAGCATATCAATGTAGTAGAACAATACTGTAAAGCAAACGGTTTGTTCTTTGATCCAGCGATCGAGCCAGTTTATACAGATGTAGTTGAAATCGATCTTTCTGTCATTGAAGCAAATCTATCTGGTCCAAAGCGTCCTCAAGATTTGATTCCACTTTCTAAAATGAAAGAGGAATTTGTGAAAGCTGTTTCTGCTCCACAAGGAAACCAAGGCTTCGGCTTACAAGCAGATGAGCTTGACAAGTCTGCAACTGTTAATTTCCTAAACGGTGACGAAACTACTATTAAAACTGGTGCCGTCGCAATTGCTTCAATCACAAGCTGTACCAATACATCTAACCCATACGTTCTAGTGGGTGCTGGACTTGTTGCGAAGAAAGCAGTTGAATTAGGAATGGAAGTTCCTAAATTCGTAAAAACTTCCTTAGCACCAGGATCTAAAGTTGTAACTGGATATCTTCGTGATTCGGGGTTACTTCCTTACCTAGAGCAAATCGGCTTCAACCTCGTTGGTTACGGATGTACAACATGTATCGGTAACTCCGGCCCATTAAAGGAAGAAATCGAAAAAACAATCGCTGAAAACGATCTTTTAGTTACATCTGTTCTTTCCGGTAACCGAAACTTCGAAGGACGTATTCACCCGCTTGTTAAAGCAAACTACCTTGCTTCACCACCATTAGTTGTTGCTTACGCTCTTGCTGGTACTGTAAATATTGATTTTGCAAACGAAGCAATCGGTAAAGATAAAGATGGAAATGATGTATTCTTCAAGGATATCTGGCCATCAACTGCTGAAGTTAATGATGTTGTTAAACGTACAGTAACTCCTGAACTATTCCGCCGGGAATATGCAAACGTGTTCGGTGACAACGAGCGTTGGAATGATATCAAAACAAGCAATGAGCCTTTATATACTTTTGATGAGGATTCTACTTACATCGCAAATCCGCCGTTCTTTGAAGGCTTATCACCAGAACCAGGTATCGTCGAGCCATTAGCAGGACTACGTGTTGTTGGTAAATTTGGTGATTCAGTTACAACTGACCACATTTCACCTGCAGGAGCAATTGGTAAAAATACTCCAGCTGGTAAATATCTGCTAGAAAAAGGCGTTGCAATCCGCGACTTTAACTCTTACGGATCCCGTCGTGGTAACCACGAAGTAATGATGCGTGGAACGTTCGCAAACATTCGTATTCGTAACCAAATCGCACCAGGAACAGAAGGTGGGGTAACTACTTACTGGCCAACTGGCGAAGTGACATCTATTTACGATGCTTGCATGAAGTACAAAGAAAACGGTACTGGATTAATCGTTCTTGCTGGTAAAGATTACGGAATGGGTTCTTCACGTGACTGGGCTGCTAAAGGTACAAACCTTTTAGGTATTAAAACAGTTCTTGCTGAAAGCTTTGAACGTATTCACCGTTCAAACCTTGTGTTAATGGGTGTGCTTCCACTTCAATTTAAAGATGGCGAAAGCGCTGAAACACTTGGCCTGACAGGTAAAGAAACCATTGATGTTCAAGTAGACGAAAATGTAAGACCACGTGACCTTCTAAAAGTAACTGCAACGGACGAAGCTGGTAACAAGAAAGAATTTGAAGTTCTTGTTCGTTTTGACTCTGAAGTTGAAATTGATTACTACCGCCACGGCGGAATTCTTCCAATGGTTCTACGTGAAAAATTACAAGCTTAATATTGAAAAACACCATGCCAGCTGGTATGGTGTTTTTTCGGAAGAAATGATTGACAAATCTAATGATCCTCCAATAAAATAATACTAACAAACGAAAAGGAATGGTAAAGAGGCATGAAGTTATAATCTTATTTTTCAGACATGATTCGAATAACGAAAAATGTTGAACCTGAAGAATAGGATTCGTCTGTCCTTTTTTATGTCCTGATCGTATATGCCAATAAAACCTTTAAAAGGTTTATTTGTTGATTCATATTAACGGCAAATTGTGATCATTTCTAAGACATAAACTCTCTTCAGGTTCAATTGAAGGGAGTTTTTTTATGCATTCAAATCAAAAAACAGTCATTAAAGTAATCGGCTTAGAAAAAAGTTTTCATTTAAGAAAGGTATTCGAAAATATCCAATTTGATATAAAGAACGGGGAAAGGATTGGCCTTGTCGGATACAATGGTACAGGAAAGACAACACTAGCCAATATCCTTTTTGGAAAAATAACACCCGATAAAGGGATCATCGAAAAATCAAGCGAGTTAACAATAGGCTATCTATCACAGTCGATTGATTATGAGATAAGTGATTTTCATCAGTCATTATCAGGAAGCACAACGAAAGAATTATTCCAGCATGCTAGTGAGTTAGGTCTTCAAAAGGTCTATGACTGGGAGGAAGACCGATTAAATCATTTAAGCGGAGGGGAAAAATTAAAACTGGCACTCTCGACGGTTTGGGCATCAAAACCTGACTTCTTAATTTTGGATGAACCGACAAATCACTTGGATTTTCATGGGATTGAATGGCTGGTAACCGAACTAGAAAAATTTCAAGGACCTGTCTTAATTATCTCTCATGACCGTCATTTTTTAGATGAAACAGTGCATCGTATTTTCGAAATTGAACATGGCAAACTCCACTTTTACAATGGTAACTATAGTGACTATCGTGTTGAAAAACAACATCGGGCGGAGAATCAGCGACATCAATATAGCGCCCAGCAACGGCAAATAGAAATGGTTGAATCACAAATGGAACAATTAAAGTCATGGTCTGAAAAAGCCCATCGTGATTCAACCAAAAAGGGATCAGGACCCAGTAAAAGACAAAATGGTATTAAGGAATACCATCGGGCTAAGGCTAAAAAAACAGACAATCAAGTGAAATCAAAAATGAAACGTCTGCAAAATGAGCTTGGAAAAAATAAAATTGATAAGCCGTTAGATGAAGTCCAAGTAAGGTTCCAGTTTGACACTCAAGGGAAGAGAGGCAAACGGATTGTCGAGGCCAAACGTCTAAATAAATCGTACGAGGATCGAACACTCTTTCATAGCTCTAACTTCTACATTAATCATGGAGAGCGAATGGGACTCTTAGGGGAAAATGGCTGCGGGAAAACGACATTAATTAAGATGATCCTAGATCAAGAGACGTATACAGATGGTAATCTATGGAAGAGTGACTCGATAAACGTTGCTTATTTAAGTCAGGATGTTGATGATTTACCAGACGATAAATCGGTGATGGAGGCTTTAGGTTTCACAGATAGGGAAGATGTGTTAAAAGCACGGACCTTACTCGCCAATTTGGGCTTACAAGACGCGTTCGTTACTAAACCAATTAGGACTTTGAGTTTGGGCGAACGAACAAGAGTAAAGCTAGTCGATATGTTAATGAAAGAATACGATGTTCTTATCCTAGACGAACCGACGAATCATTTGGATTTGCCGAGCAGGGAGCAGCTGGAAAAGACATTAGCAGAGTTTAAAGGGACGATAATAACGGTTTCCCATGATTATTATTTCTTAAATAAATTATGCGACCGGCTGCTAGTATTTGAAAACCAGCAAATTAAACGGGTAGAAATGACACCAGAGGAATATTTTAATAAAAAAGTAAAGAAAGAGGATAATCAAGAAGAAGTATTATTAATCATTGAAAACAAGATCGCGGTGATTTTGGGAGAATTATCATTAATCGATCAAAAAGATCCTAAATATCTTGTATTAGACCAAGAATTTAAAGAACTTCTTAAGCAAAAACGGGATTTAAGCAATTAACAACGGAAGAGAGCAGGAATATCTGCTCTCTTTTGTTGTTTTTCCTTGATAATTGATGGTTTATTTGTGAAAAAATCGGATTTATTTGCGGAAATAGCCTGTTTATTTGCGAGAAACTGACTTTTATTTGCGGGTATGGTGTTTTTATTTGCGAATCCACAAGCTGATTATTTTTCATCTAATAGGGTAAGCAGTTCTTTCTCTTTTTCCGCTCGCATCCCCGATTTCCACTCATATTCCGTCAAATGGCGAGTTTTCTCCCACTCATAAATATCAGCGATACTTTCCTCAAGCTTTCTATAAGAAAGTCCACTCTGAATCGCTTTATCAACGTTGATGGAGAAAGCACCTTTCCAAGGCTCTTTAGTCTCAGGTGATAAAGGATAATTCTCTGGTACCCAGAGAGGCATCTCTGTCCAAGGGGCCACTTTTTGATCCAAAAGGAATTTCTCATCTGCCCAAACCACTTCTGGATTTGAATCAGTCACTTTGATACATGCGTCGATAAACTCTTTCATCGTTAGAGAATAATCAGGCCCTGTTGCATTAAAGGTTCCTGTGGAATCCTGCTCTTCCATATCGAGGATCCAATTCGAAAGGTCTTTATTGTCAATAACCTGCACACGTCGATGAGGGCTCCCGGGCACCATAACCTTGCCGCCTTTTGCGATTCTGTTAATCCAATAGGGAACACGGTCGGTATAATCATTCGGCCCAATTAACTGACCCGCCCGTACGTTTAACACTCGTCCAGGCAAATTTTTTTCAGCAATCTGCTCACATAACGCTTTAAAATGTCCATAATATTCATAAACCGGCTCGTCTGAATCCATTGAAAGTTTATTAGCTTCCTCAAATGACATTTCTAAAACAGAGTAGCTTTCATCTAAATTTTCTGGAACCCAGTCTTGGTAAACGGATATACTCGAGATGAATGTATAATGTTTTACGCGATCCTTCAATAAATTGGTTGTATTTTGGACCGTATATGGAATAAATCCGCTTGTATCCAAAACAGCATCCCAGTGACGGTTTTGAAGCGCTTTCAAATTACCAAACCGATTCCCAGTAAGGATTTCAACGTCTTTTATTCCTGGATTTTGAATTCCGCGATTAAAAATCGTCACTTCATGATTTCGCCTCAAAGCCTCTTCCACAAATGTCCTCCCTAAAAAGCGACTTCCACCTAAAACAAGAATCTTCAAAAGAATCCCCCTCCAGTCTTGTTTTTATTTTAACAAATTTTCGCGCAATTTAGTTAATATTTAAGAATTCCATTTTACAAAAATGAAAGTATTGCATATGTCATGGATATTGTTAAAATTACATAGGTAGAAGTTGAAATTTAATATAATAGATGTTATTTAAGCAGAAGGGATGTTTCTCCATGGAAAACACATACTTACAATCCGTTTCTTATGAAAACGGAGTCCTTAAAATACTTGATCAAACCAAAATTCCAAATATAACAGAATTTCTTGAAACGACTAAAATTGAAGACGCCTGGGATGCAATAAAACAATTAAAAGTCCGCGGTGCCCCAGCGATTGGAATCGCGGCAGCATATGGTTTAGTGCTTGGTATAAAAGATGCATCTGAAAATTCCTTTGAAGATTTTTATGCTCATTTTAAAAAGCAATCCGATTATTTGGCCACTTCACGACCTACCGCAGTTAACCTATTTTGGGCACTAAAACGAATGAATGACAGAGCCTTAAAAGAAAAAGAATTACCGATCCATCAAATCAAAGAAGCACTAGAAAATGAAGCACATACTATTCGCAATGAAGATGAAGAAGTTTGCCGTACGATCGGGGAGAATGCATTAAACCTTTTAAAGGATGGGATGGGAGTTCTCACACACTGCAATGCGGGCGGCATCGCAACAGCAAGATATGGAACAGCCCTTTCTCCGCTTTATTTAGCAAAAGAAAAAGGCTGGGATATAAAGGTGTTTGCAGATGAAACAAGACCGCTTTTACAAGGTGCTCGTTTGACAGCTTGGGAGCTTATGCAAGCTGGCATTGATGTCACCCTAATCACAGACAATATGGCAGCAATGGTCATGCAAAAAGGCTGGGTTGACGCTGTTATCGTCGGTTGTGATCGCGTAGCGGCAAATGGTGATGTCGCCAACAAGATTGGTACATACGGTGTGGCATTATTAGCGAAGGCCCATAATATTCCGTTTTACGTAGCGGCACCGATCTCTACCATTGATTTAGAAACTAAGACAGGTGCTGATATCCCAATCGAGGAGAGAGATGCCTCCGAAATAACTGAAGGATTTGGAAAAAGGACAGCCCCTGAAGGTGTGAAAGTATTTAACCCCGCATTTGATGTCACTCCTAATGACTTGGTTACAGCAATAATAACCGAAAAGGGTATAATAAAAGGAAATTATCAGGAAGAGCTTCACAGACATTTTATATCCTAAAGAAAAGAAAGCAGTTAACCTAATCGTTAAAATAGTCACGAAAAATATTTTAGCTGAATTGAAAAAACATCTATAAAAACATGTAATCTTTGTGAATTGTCACAGTTTCGGCATATCCAAGTTTTGTTTCACCTAAGTTTATAGTGTAAAATCGAAGTAGCAGAGTATGAAGTAAAGGAGGATTCGGGGATGATTAAAAAAGTAATTGCTGCCGTAATATTAGTTACATTACTTACTGTAGCGATTGTTCAGGCAATGGATAAAAAAACAGAAACTCCCGAAACTACAAGTCAAACAACAGCTAGTAAAGAAGGACTCGCTATTGGAGCAAAGGCACCTGATTTTGAACTTAAAACATTAACAGGTGAGACAGTGAAACTCTCCAATTTAAAAGGAAAAAAAGTTATGCTTAACTTTTGGGCAACTTGGTGTCCGCCTTGTAAAGCAGAAATGCCAGCTATGGAGCAATTTTCCAAGCAAATGGAAAAGGATATCGTAATTTTAGCGGTTAACATTGATCCACAATTAGATGTCCAAGGATTTGTTGATGAAAATAAAA
Organism: Bacillus sp. ISL-77; assembly: GCF_018613105.1. NCBI lineage: Bacteria > Bacillati > Bacillota > Bacilli > Caryophanales > Bacillaceae > Bacillus > Bacillus sp. ISL-77. The sequence continues at coordinate 93,974 of NZ_JAGGQY010000033.1, read as the reverse complement.
TTACTTTTCCAATCCCTCTTGATGCCGATGATAAAGTAAATGAAAATTATCAAGTACTTTCCATTCCAACTACATATTTTATTGATAGTAAAGGGATTATCCAGAATAAATATGTCGGTGGAATGAAACTTGAAGATATGAAAGATTTTACAAATAAACTAAAATAAACAAAAGACGTTGGATTACTCCAGCGTTTTTTTCTTTTATAATAAATATTTAAAAAACGATATAATTTTCAAAAAGTTGTAATAATTGCAACCGTTTCCGGGCATAATAACTGTTACAATAGGAAATAAGGACGGTGATATACCAATGAGAAAACCTAGAAAACGCTCGTTTGCAGAGCTTGTATCTGAAAATAAATCACAACTTTTAAAAGATCGTGCTGCAATTGAAAAAATCGAACAGCGCTTGGAAGAAAAACGTCTCGGTAAAGCAGAATAACTAAAAAAGATTACCAATTATGTTTTCCAACCTTATGGAGAAAATGAAAGTAAGGAGGGATCATGACATGGGTAATCCGAAAAAAGATAGCAAACATTTTGTACCTAGCCATACTGGCACACAACCCCGAGGGTTTAATGGGAATAAGGGGAAGAAAATGAATGATACATCAGGGCAGCATGCCCAAGTAATTCAAACAAAAGGTGAATAGGTATAGATTATAAGACTCAATAGGCGAAAGCCTCTGGGTCTTTTTTGTTACCAAAAAAATTTCCTTGTTTATTTTTCGTACTCAGTAACAAACTATATCTGTACCAATTACACCATAGGAGGAATTATGATGGCCTATAATAACAAACCGAATCCAGATGATCGCAGCGATAACGTTGAAAAGCTTCAAGCCATGATTCAAAATACGGAAAATAATATCGAAGCAGCTGAAGAATCTTTAGCATTAACAGACAGTGAGACACAACGTCAGGAAATTGAAGCAAAGAATGAACGCCGACGTGAAAGCATCGACTCCTTCCGTTCAGAAATTAAGGATGAGGCACATAATCAAGAAAGCTAAAAAAGTGGGAGACCTGTTCATTATGGACAGGTCTTTTTGTTTAGGTATGGAGCGACTGTTATGGTAAGATAGAAAGGAAATTTTAAAGAAGAAGTGATAACCTTGAGACAACTAGTAAATCAACTTACAATACATGATAAATTAAAGCAATGGGAAATTGAATTGAACGAAAACGGGTCCATTTCAAATGAAAGTGCATTAATTTCCGCTCTTACGTACGAATCCAATCCCGTTATCCTATCAAAGTTATTAACACTTGCCGCTTTGTCACGGATTGGTCGAAATAAAAAGGATAAAATGGCAGCGGTATGGCTTGAAAGAGCGCTTAAACTATACCCTGAAAATCAAGCCGCAAAAGAATATATGATTCAATCTGATTGGAAAAAGATGGAGGGGTTACTTTCGCAGCTTACCTTTCCTGCAATGAGAGAAACAGATAATCGAACAGCCAAAAAGAAAACAGCGGAACAATACATAGAAGTGTGTCAAAACTTTTTAACGGATGCCGATGAGATTCACCAGGTTTTAGAATTGAAAAGAGAGCTTTCCTCAACATTAGAAAATAAGGATTTATTCCAAAAACATCAGCTTCTTTCCGAGTTGTTGTCTTCTGCTATAGACGAAACAGGAAACTTATTAAAGGCAGCTGAGGAGTACGATCAATCGATTACAGGTGTTTTCCATACTTCCACCTATTATGATGACTTGAAATTGCACTTATCTAATTTAGAGGAAATTAAAGCTACCTGGCAAAGGGAATTTATTGAAGAAGAAACTGAGAGTCTTCCTGATCGAATCAACGCCTTGGATCAACTGAATGAAATGATTGGGATGGAGTTTGTTAAAAATCGGGTCAATGATTTCTACCGGTTTCTGAAGTACCAAAAACAGCGGAAGGAGCTCGGTTTTCAAATTAAGGATGAACTGAGCTTGAACATGATCTTAACCGGAAATCCGGGTACGGGAAAAACAACACTTGCCCGCTTACTTGCGAAAATTTATCATGAGTTAGGTGTCTTGCCTCGTGAGGAAGTAATTGAGACGGATCGTTCGCAGCTTGTTGGTTCATTTGTCGGCCAAACAGAAGAAAACGTCCGAACGGTTGTCGAGCGCTCTATTGGCGGGGTGTTATTTATTGATGAGGCCTATAGTCTAAAACGTGAGGGGCAAACAGGCAACGATTATGGTCAAGCGGCGATTGATACACTGGTTTCGCTTATGACAGGAAATGAATATGGCGGGAAATTCGCGGTCATTATGGCAGGCTATCCTGAGGAAATGCGTTCATTTCTAGATGCTAATCCGGGTTTACGAAGCCGTTTTCCTCAGTCCAATCTCATTCATTTGCCAAATTATTCGAATGAAGAGTTAATAAGCATTGCAGAACATGTGGCATCAGATAATGATTACTTCCTTAGCGAAGAAGCAAAAATCGAAATCAATCATCGTCTCGATCGTGAACGGGTTGATGATTCCTTTGGAAATGCAAGAACAGTCCGCAATATTGTCTTAGATGCGATTTTTAAAAAGGGCTCTGACAAGGAAGTAAATGATGATAACATCTTAGATTATATGTTACTGAATAAAGAGGACTTTCTTTTAGACAAAGAGGAAAGTGTAGAGTCTCCTTATGAAAAATTGGACCGTCTAATCGGTTTAGAAGCCTTAAAGGTGGAGATGAGATCACTTATCTCATTTGTAAAAATGCAGCAGTACCGGATGAAAAAAGGGTTGCCGCCCGTACCTATTCAGCTTCATGCTGTTTTCACAGGAAACCCTGGTACAGGGAAAACAACCGTAGCTAAGATTTATGCGGAGCTTTTAAAGGAATGTGGCATTTTAAAACGAGGTCATCTTATCGTAGCAAGCAGGGCAGATTTTGTAGCCGGATATGTGGGTCAAACGGCAGGGAAAACAAAGAAAAAAATTAGGGAAGCGCTCGGTGGTGTCTTATTTATTGACGAAGCCTATTCCCTTTTCAGTTCGACAACAGGTGATTTTGGTAAAGAGGTCATAGATACACTTGTTGATGAAATGACCAAGCATAATGAAAACCTAGTCGTTGTCTTGGCAGGTTACCCACATGAAATGGACTTGCTCCTAGAAAGCAATCCTGGTCTTCGCTCCCGCTTTAAAAAGTTCTTTTTATTTCCTGATTATTCACCAGAGGAACTGCTTGAAATCATGGCGGTCTATGCTAATAGTTTTCAATACCACCTAACAGGGGAAGCAAAAGTGCTGTTACAACAAAAGATGGATGAAGAATCCTTCAAAGGGAATGGCCGTTTTGCAACAAACATGGTGGATGAAATGATTCAAGCACAGGCCTCAAGATTAATGGATGTTGCAGAAGATGAAGATCTTTTTGAAAAGTCCCTGCTGCTTGAAGTAGCAGATGTAATAAAGGCAATCAATAAAATGTAAAATATGATCACGAAAGGGTCGTGACCCGTGGAAAATTTATTTATTTCGACTAGAGAAATTCAGCTCTATTATGCTGATTCAGATATGATGGGTGTTATTTACCATGCTAATTATCTAAAGTTTTTTGAACTTGGCAGAACAGGATTAATTGAAGATATTGGATACAATTATCTTGCCATGGAGGAGTCAGGCTATTTTGCTCCTGTTTATGACGTTCAAGTGACCTACAAAAAGCCGTTACGCTATGGTGATAAAGGGTTTGTAAAAACATGGGTAGAATTAAATAATGGCATCAAAACTGTTTATGGATATACGATTGTAAATGGCGATGATGAAATATGTGCAGAAGGAAAAACAACCCATATTATTGTTAAAAAAGATAATTTTAGACCGACTTCATTCAAAAAGGCATTTCCTGAATGGTATTTAAAATATGAGGAAATTAAGAAAAAGGACTAAAATTCTTACTTTTATCGGCGAATTAATTTATACATTGAGGTGTCTTGATTGGCCTTTGGAATTAAAAAACAGCAAATAAGCGAATGGAAAAGAAAAATTGACAACGGAGAAATTGCGTTTTTAACCCATTATTGGCTTGATGATCGCTTTCCAGGTTCAAATACAGTCACTAAGGTGGGCTGCAATGACCTTGTAAAATTAGCAGTTTGGGGCCAAAAACATGGGTTAAGGAAAGAATGGATCCATCATCGGAAGGATGGTTATTCTCATTTTGATTTAATAGGTGAGCGACAAAGAGAAATTTTACAAAAAGAAGGTTTGTTTGAACATATATGGCAAAAAGAAATCCGTCCACTTGAAGAGTAACCACTCTAAGAGTGCGGATTTCTTTTTAGATTAGGAATTTCGGCAAATTTAAACGGGAATCATACCCCATCCGGATACTATTAATAGGATCGTGATCAAGGTATGAACAATGAAAGCTGGAATGATACTTTTAGATGATAACGTAAATAATCCAAATATTAATCCTAGAAAAATATAAAGAATTGATATTAAGATTGAAAATCCAAACATGGTCGTATGTAAGCCAAAAGCAATGCTGGTGACGATCAAACCTAATCGTTGATTGGTTATCGTAATCAGTTTATAAAGAAGTATTCCGCGCCACAAAACCTCTTCTAGTATACACTAGCAATAGATTACCTAGAAAAAATGATATGACCATCCAGGCAAATAAGCGTTTCTCTTCCTTAAAAAAAGCAACTAATAATAATAAAGTAATCAGAAAAACAAAAAAAGGAGTGTAGTAACCTCTTGCAAAAAAATAGGTCATGGTTAAAAATAACAGACTTAACAAGATACCTTGTCGATTAATACCTTCCATCCGCTTTGTTCCTCCTACCTTTCTTTTATGAGTAAAAAGGCCCCGCTTTACCGGAGCCATTGTTGCATATGTGTTTGAATTTCTTTAAATTTTGCATTAGCATTTCGAAGACCAAATGATCCTGCTTTCTCTAATGGAACCACACGGAAATTATGATTCTTTTTACTTGCGACATAGGTTGGGTAAAAAGCCGGGTTAGAAAAATCAATGGTGGTTCCTTTTTCTGATACATGTTTTGTAATATCAATGGTGGTTAAACCGCCTATATCTTTATAGTCACCATGTTGGGCGGAAATAAAATTCCCTAATGAATAAATAACAAACGTTCGTTTGCCTTCTGCTGTTTTTATCCATTCCATTGGCTGCAGGACATGGGGATGAGAGCCAAAGATGATGTCGACTCCTTCATTAGCAAGAAATTTTGCAAGGTCTTTTTGTTCTTTTGTCGGCATTCGCTTGTACTCATTACCCCAATGGATGCTCATGACCACTACGTCTGATTGTTTTTTGGCGCGATGAATTTCTTCTTTCATCGATTCGCGATTAATCAGGTTGACGAGAAAATCTTTTCCGTCTGGTATGGGGATTCCGTTCGTTCCGTAGGTATAGGAGAGAAAAGCAAGCTTAATCCCATTTTTATTTAGTATCCTCAAATTTTGACGGTCCTTTTCATCAATGAAGCTTCCCACATGTGGCAGGCCAATACTTTCTAAATAAGCGGCTTCCGACTTAATCCCTTTTTCGCCTTTATCTAACGTGTGATTATTGGCTGTTGATACGATATCGACCCCAGTATGGACGAGTGCATCTGCTAGCTCGTATGGGCTATTGAATCTTGGATAACCGGAAAGACCCAGTGCTTGTCCCGCCAACATACTTTCTTGATTGGCCGTTAAAACGTCTGGCTTTTCTAATAGTGGTTTCACATTTTCAAACATAGGTTCAAAATGATAGGAAGCTCCATTAAAGGCATCTTTATAAACTTTGTCGTGAATCAAAATATCCCCTATGGCACCAAGTGTTACTTTTTCTGTTATCTCGTAATTAATCATTAGTAAAGAACGAGGCTTATGCTCTTTTGAAGGATACACTTTTTCGTCTTCATCTGAATGTTGACTTTGTTGAATTAAGAGATAAGAAGCTAATCCGACACATGCAACAATAATTAAAACTGAAGGTATAATAGCATTCCGCTTCATAATTACTCCTTAATAGGCGCTTGTTTTTTATGTAATCCCTTTTTTAGACTGTTAGTTATACTATATTATATATTTCTATAATTTTAAAACTATTTAATAAATTAAAAAGGAACCGCTATAGGTTCCTTTTCATTATAACCATTTAATTTTCGGTTCCGTTTTATTAATAATTCTTTTAATATTGGCTCGGTGCCGGTATATCACAAATGATGCTAGTAGAAATACTACGATGAGCAATGGGATGTCCCATTCACGAATAATACCAGTAATAATGGCAAACAGAACAGCTGTAATTCCTGCGATCATCGAAGATAAGGAAACATATTTTGATAGGTATAAGCTGATAAAAAAGATAACAAGGACTGTGATAAACATATACGGTGCGTAGAACAATACGACACCACCTGAAGTAGCAACGGCTTTTCCGCCACGAAACCCGGCAAAAATCGGATAGGTATGACCGATAACAGCCAATACCCCAGCCAGTAATGGATTCACATCGACATGAAAAAGATAGGGCAGGGATGCTGCTAATGTACCTTTCAGAATATCAGCAAGTGTCACCGCCATTCCCGCTTTAACACCGAGTGTCCGAAACGTATTTGTTCCGCCTAAATTTCCGCTCCCATGCTGGCGAATATCTGTTTTATAAAATACTTTTCCGATAATTAAACCAGAGGGGATTGAACCTAGTAAATACGCAAGAACCAAAACTAAAATAATTTGAACCATTAACAAATTCTCCTTCAACAAAAAGATCCAGTTCTTCTATTTTACCATGTAATATAGAAAAAACACCACGCTTTTCCTTTTCTGTCCAAAGTAAGTACAAATAGAGTCAATTTTATTACGAAAAAAAGGAGAATTTTCAAACCCTTTGTTAATCCATTGAAAGCAAAGTATAGAGACAATATAATTTAGATAAAATCATATAAAACATATAAAAACCGGCCGACGATACAAGTGAATTGGTCGGTTTTCACATATCCAATCATCCTGAAATTATAAGAGAGGTGAAAAATCAATGGCAACAAATCTTCAGCAATACCTAAATGATCAATACCAAGATGTTAAAGGGATGCATTTGTTCAAAACGTAATAAATAATCGAAAAATACTTATCAAAATAGATGAAACGGATAAAGAAATATCGGCTGAATTTATCGATAATGCTGGTGGAATTGAACCCTCACTGCTTGAGAAAATCTTCGAACCTTATTTTACTACAAGACATCATGGCACCGGTTTAGGACTTTATATGGCCAAGAAAATATTGGAGAACATGGACGGAAGTGTCTTGGCAGAAGATACTGGTGATGGAGCTCGATTCTGCCTTACCGTTCCAAAGGTAGCAGCCGCGGTCAAACCGAAACTTTTATCCAGTTAAAGAATATTTTATGCAGCCTCTTCTACCAAGGGTTTTTCTGTTAAGAACTTTTTATTATGTATTTTTTGAAAATATAGGTAAAATAATGAGAAAAGGGAGTGAGACATATGAGCATTGAAAATCCAAGTCGTAATGAAATTGGGACAATTTTAAAAAAGGCAAAAAGAATCGCTGTTGTTGGTTTGAGTGATAATCCTGAAAGAACATCCTATCAAGTTTCTGCTGCTATGCAAAAAGCGGGTTATGACATTATTCCAGTGAATCCTACTGTCGATCAGGTTCTTGGTGTCAAGGCAGTTGCCTCTCTGAAAGATATTGAAGGACATGTAGACATTGTTAATGTTTTCCGTAGGTCAGAACAATTGTTCGATGTAGCCAAAGAATTTAATGAGATCGATGCCGAAGTATATTGGGCGCAGCTTGGACTAGAAAATGATGAGGCGTATGAGTTTTTAAAAAACAAGGGCTATACGGTTATTATGAACCGCTGCATTAAAGTCGAACATGCGTTAACAAAAGCATAATGTTTACCATAAAACTGCTAATTATTAGCAGTTTTTTTCTTTCAATCCCCCAAAAAACACTAGATAATATTATTACTAAAATATGTTGTTTCAAATTACGTATTTGCCAAATTAAAATAAATCGCTACAATATAGCATAGACGCCGCAAGATTTATGATAAAATAAGAAGCGGCAAACATTGGTTCTATTTTAAAATATAAAAAGATAATAAAAAGATGACTAATCAATTAGTTCATGAAGCAATTAGAAGGATACTTCTTTTTGTAGGGAATGAAAGGGGTATTTTAGTGGCAAGGAATCAGCAAGCTTTTGATTATAATGATGATGCCATACAGGTACTAGAAGGTCTAGAGGCGGTTCGAAAGCGTCCAGGAATGTATATTGGCAGCACCGATTCACGCGGTCTTCATCACCTCGTTTATGAGATTGTCGACAATTCTGTCGATGAAGCACTTGGAGGATTTGGTGATCAAATCATTGTAAAAATACACAAAGATAATTCAATTAGTGTTAATGACCGAGGGCGCGGCATGCCTACGGGTATGCACAAAATGGGGAAACCGACACCAGAGGTTATTTTAACAGTGCTTCATGCCGGCGGAAAGTTCGGCCAAGGCGGATATAAAACAAGCGGCGGTTTGCATGGTGTAGGTGCATCGGTAGTTAATGCATTATCTGAATGGTTAACTGTCACGATTAAAAGGGACGGTTTCGTATATGAACAGCGCTTTGAAAATGGCGGAAAGCCAGCAACCACTCTCGAAAAAATCGGCAAAACCAATCAAACGGGAACAACGATTCATTTTAAGCCAGATTCGACCATTTTTTCGACGACTACTTACAATTTCGAAACATTATGTGAGAGGTTACGAGAGTCAGCCTTCTTGCTAAAAGGATTGAAAATCGATATTATCGATGATCGTAATGATTTCCATGAAGTCTTTCATTATGAGAATGGAATTGAAGCCTTCGTTGCTTATTTAAACGAAGAAAAGGATGTCCTTCATCCGGTTATCAGCTTAGAAGGATCTCAGCATGGAATAGAAGTGGATTTTGCGTTTCAATTTAATGATGGCTATTCCGAAAATGTCCTCTCCTTTGTAAATAATGTCCGCACAAGAGATGGCGGTACCCATGAAGCAGGGGCAAAAACAGCAATGACAAGGGTATTTAACGATTATGCCCGCAAGGTTTCATTCTTAAAAGATAAAGACAAAAACCTTGATGGTGCAGATATCCGCGAAGGTTTATCGGCAATAATCTCCGTTCGAATCCCGGAAGAACTACTTCAGTTCGAAGGACAAACAAAGGGGAAATTAGGAACTAGTGAGGCTAGGTCAGCAGTCGATGCTGTTGTTTCTGAACATCTCTCCTATTTTCTTGAAGAGAACCCTGATATTAGCTCCCTTCTTATCAAAAAATCGATTAAAGCCTATCAAGCACGAGAAGCTGCTAGAAAAGCGCGTGAGGATGCAAGGAGCGGTAAAAAACGGAAACGGTCGGATGCCGTTTTGTCTGGTAAACTAACACCTGCCCAATCACGTAATCCGCAAAGAAATGAACTATACCTGGTGGAGGGTGATTCTGCGGGAGGTTCCGCAAAACAAGGGCGTGACCGCCGATTTCAAGCCGTACTTCCACTTAGAGGTAAAGTAATCAATACGGAAAAAGCAAAACTCTCTGACATTTTTAAAAATGAAGAAATCAATACGATCATCCATGCAATTGGCGGTGGGGTCGGTACGGATTTTAATGTAGAAGATATCAACTATGACAAAATTGTCATTATGACGGATGCTGATACCGATGGAGCACACATTCAGGTCTTATTACTTACCTTCTTTTATCGATATATGAAGCCGCTGCTAGAAGCAGGCAAAGTGTTTATTGCCCTCCCGCCGCTTTATAAAGTGAGTAAAGGGACAGGCAAAAAGGAGATTATCGAATATGCTTGGAGTGATGATGAGCTCCAGGGTGCCCTGAAAAAAGTTGGCAGAGGCTATATTATTCAACGATATAAAGGACTTGGCGAAATGAATGCCGACCAACTATGGGATACAACAATGGATCCAGAAACACGGACATTGATTCGTGTAAAAATAGATGATGTTGCACGAGCAGAACGCCGCGTTACAACCCTTATGGGCGACAAGGTTGAACCGCGCCGTAAGTGGATCGAAAGTAATGTAGCATTTGGTTTAGAAGAAGATGACACCATTTTAGAAAATGAAAATATTACGGTCTCCGAGGAGGGTTCTGAAGGATGAGTACAAATGAAAAATTCCGTGACTTGCCTCTAGAAGATGTAATTGGTGATCGTTTTGGCAGATATAGTAAGTACATCATTCAAGAACGTGCCCTTCCGGATGCACGAGACGGCCTAAAGCCTGTACAGCGAAGAATTCTTTTTGCGATGCATGTGGAAGGAAATACGTACGATAAAGGCTTTCGAAAATCAGCAAAAACCGTTGGTAATGTCATCGGTAACTACCACCCTCACGGTGATACCTCTGTTTATGAGGCAATGGTGCGGATGAGTCAGGACTGGAAGGTTAGAAACGTTCTCGTGCAAATGCACGGAAACAACGGTAGCGTTGATGGTGATCCGCCGGCAGCTATGCGTTATACTGAAGCAAGGCTTTCAGCGATTGCTGCTGAATTAATGCGTGACATCGAAAAAAATACTGTTGAATTTATTCCAAACTTTGATGATACATCGAAAGAACCAACGGTCTTGCCAGCGATGTTCCCGAACCTTCTTGTCAATGGTTCGACAGGAATTTCAGCAGGTTACGCTACGGATATTCCCCCGCATCACCTTGGAGAAATCATTGACGGGGTAATCAAGAGAATGGATCAACCGGATGTATCTGTAGACGAATTGATGACCATCATCAAAGGGCCAGATTTCCCTACAGGCGGTATCATTCAAGGGATTGATGGGATTAGAAAAGCCTATGAAACTGGTAAAGGGAAAATTATCGTACGGAGTAAAGCAGAAATAGAAGAGGTCCGTGGCGGTAAGCAGCAAATCGTCATTACCGAAATACCATATGAAGTCAATAAGGCCAATCTTGTTAAAAAAATGGATGAATTCCGTCTCGATCGAAAAGTAGAAGGAATTTCAGAAATCCGTGATGAAACGGACCGAACTGGCTTAAGAATAGTCATTGATTTAAAAAAAGATGCCGATGCAGAAGGTGTCTTGAACTATTTATACAAAAATAGTGATCTTCAAGTAACCTACAATTTTAATATGGTTGCCATCTATAAAAAACGTCCAAAATTAATGGGACTAAGAGAAATGCTGGATGCCTATATCGAACACCAAAAAGAAGTTGTTACAAGAAGGTCGCAATATGATCTTAATAAAGCGAAAGAACGTCAGCATATCGTCGAAGGATTAATGAAAGCTTTATCCATCCTTGATGAAGTAATTGCCACCATCCGTGCATCCAAGGATAAACGCGATGCGAAAGATAATTTGATGGCAAAGTATGGTTTCACAGAGATGCAAGCCGAAGCGATCGTTTCCTTACAGCTTTATCGCTTAACAAACACCGATATCACTGCACTGAGGCAGGAAGCGGAAGAATTAGCGAAGAAAATTGACGAGCTTACTAGTATTTTAGCAAGTGAGAAAACTCTTTTCTCTGTCATTAAAAAAGAATTAAAAGATGTGAAGAAACGTTTTGCAGATGCGCGTCGTTCTAAGATTGAAGCTGAAATCGAAGAATTGAAAATCAATCTTGAAGTTACCGTCCCTAGTGAAGACGTGATTGTAACGATCACAAAACAAGGGTATGTAAAACGGACGAGCCCACGTTCATATGCAGCTTCCAATGGTCAGGATTTAGCGATGAAAGATTCAGACCGTTTGTTAGCACAGCTTGAAATGAATACAAAGGATGTCCTTCTCCTCTTCACGAATAAAGGGAATTATTTATTCTGCCCTGTTCATGAGCTTCCGGATATCCGTTGGAAAGACCTTGGCCAGCATGTCGCGAATATTATTCCAATTGAACGTGATGAAGAGATTATCCAAGCGATTCAGGTTAAAGACTTTGAGGCAAATCTATTCCTTGTCTTTGTCACGAAAAATGGCATGGTCAAGAAAACAGAGCTTAAACAATATAAAGCACAGCGATATTCCAAACCGCTTGTTGGCATCAACCTTAAGGATGATGATCAAGTAACTGATGTTCATATAACAGATGGTACGAAAGAATTATTCTTAATCACCCACTTAGGTTACTCCTTATGGTTTCACGAAGAAGAAATCAGTATTGTCGGTGCACGTGCTGCCGGAGTTAAAGGGATTAATTTAAAAGAAGACGATTTTGTCATTGGCGGTAAAATTATTAATCCAGATAGTAATGAAACGATCGTTATTGCGACGCAGCGTGGAGCTGTGAAGAGGATGAAAATGAAAGAGTTTGAAAAAGCAACTCGAGCCAAGCGCGGGGTTGTCATTTTAAGAGAGCTTAAATCAAATCCACACCGAATCACCGGATTTGTTATTGCTAATGAGCAGGATATTATTTATCTCCAAACGGAAAAAGGACATATCGAAACACTTCTTACAGTAGATATTCACTTCAGTGACCGTTATTCGAATGGCTCGTTTATACTTGATGAGGATGATAACGGCAAGGTAACCACTGTTTGGAAAGTAGCAGCACTTGAAAAACCAAATGAATAATTTTTTGTGGGCTCTCTAAAAATAAGAGAGTCCCTTTTTCATCTTTTTTCCAAAACTGGACATACTAACTAATAACAGAGTTGGGAGGGTTCATGGATGAAAAAAGAGATGCTTCTGGTGATTGCTTCGTTTTTTCTCATGTCACTTACTGCGATTACTGGGGTTTATGCAATTGAAGAAACTACAAAAACGGTCACCATAACAAAAGAGCAAGAAGATATTACAGGAGACGAAAAGGAGGAAGAAATCCTTTTAAAGGGTGTTCCTTATCAGAAAGGAGATACATTTTTAGAGAAAATCTATATTGAAATTGCCGCCTCCAATGGAAAGACCTTTTCCTTCCCTTTGGAAAGTGGTGCTAAGGCGTCACTCCTGCTAGTGGACTTAAACCATGATGGGGTGAAGGATTTATTTGCAAGTGTGTTAACCGGAGAAAATGAGGGGATTGTCCATAACTACTCTTATTCTATGAAGGATTTTGTCCATACGAATTTAGCCCTGCCTGAGCCGCTTGAAATGGATAGTCATTTTTTAAATGGGTATAAAGCAGAAATCAAACTTGCCAAAACGGGAAAATCCTATCGGTTTGATTTAAATGACCGTCAAAAATATTATAAAAAGCTCGGTCTTTATTATAAAGGAAAATTAAATGAGCCTACAGAATTAACCGTAAACCCTTTTAGCAGTCTCCAACCGATTCAATTAGAGGGCAATAAAGTGGGATTACTGGGGGAGCAGAGGGTTACTGGAATCGCAAATGCGGACCTTATTGCATTGGTTAAATCTACTTGGTTGTTAGAAAAAGGTCATTGGAAGCTCATCGGCACGGTGGTTAATAAAGAAATCAATAAATGATCGTTAAACACAGGATTCCCTGTGTTTTTTTTATTGTAAAAATTTGACGGAATTTCCAGTCGGGAATATACTTATGTTTGCTTAACAAGCCAAATGATCTTTTTTATAAACTTAATAAATATATTTGTTCATATTTAGTTCATAAAAATAGGATAAAGTTACTCGTATGAATTATTGAAAACGGAGTTGAGAGATGTTGATCAAATTAACCAGATTTCTAAAACCATTTCAATTACCCATCTATTTGGTTTTAGGCCTAGTGCTTTTACAGTCATTGTCAGAACTTTATTTGCCAACGTTAATGGCAGATATTGTTGACAAGGGTGTCGTGACTGGTGATACCAACTACATATGGAAAATTGGTGGTTTCATGCTGCTCGTCGCGGCAGGAGGGATGATTTGTTCCATTGCTGCGAGTTTCTACTCAGCAAAAGCAGCATCAGGGTTTGGAAAGCTATTGCGGAGCAAAATTTTCTCCCACGTAGGAAACTTTTCACTGCACGAGTTTGATAAACTTGGAACTGCTTCATTGATTACAAGAACTACCAACGATATTACTCAAATCCAGCAAGTATTAGTAATGATGTTACGAATGATGGCGATGGCACCGATGATGTGTATTGGCGGTATCATTATGGCCTATTCAAAGGATGCCAAGCTAACGTTAGTTCTTGCTGTCGCTTTGCCAATTCTCGTACTGGCGATCGTCATAATCGCAAGAAAAGGTATTCCACTATTTAAAGCAATGCAGGTAAAATTGGATAATCTCAATCGCGTTTTACGAGAAAACTTAACTGGTATTCGTGTTATTCGCTCATTTAATCGAGTGCAGCATGAGAAGAAACGTTTTGATGAAGCCAACTGGGATTTAACCCAAACAGCTATTAAGGTAAATAAAATCATGGCTGCAATGATGCCAATTATGATGATTGTTCTTAACCTCTCAACTGTAGCGATTGTCTGGTTTGGCGGACTTCGGATTAGCAATGGGCATATGCAGGTCGGTGATATGATGGCATTTATCCAATATGCTATGCAAATTATGTTCTCTTTCATCATGTTATCCATGATGTTTGTGATGATACCAAGGGCATCGGTATCTGCTGTCCGAATTAACGAAGTGCTGGAGACGGTAGCCGATATTAAGGATCCATCTTCGTCGTTATCAGGGGAAAGCACAAAAGGGCACGTAGAATTTCAGGATGTTACCTTCAGTTATCCTGGAGCAGAAATGCCTGCAATTTCAAATATTTCTTTCTCGATGAAGCCTGGTGAAATAACAGCTATTATTGGGGGAACAGGCTCAGGAAAGTCGACACTTATTAACTTGATTCCGCGTTTTTATGATGTCGATAGTGGAAAAGTTCTTGTTGATGGAATGGATGTAAGGGATATGGCACAAGAACAGCTTAGGGAAAAGATTGGGTTTGTCCCACAGCAATCAGTACTATTTACCGGGACAATCACAGAGAACATTCGTTATGGGAAAGAAAATGCAACGGCAGAAGAGGTCGATCATGCTGCCGAAATAGCCCAGGCGAAAGAATTCATTTCAAACATGCCAGAAGGTTTTGATGCGGTAATCTCCCAAGGGGGAACAAATGTTTCTGGTGGACAGAAACAGCGGTTATCCATCGCCCGAGCCCTCGTTCGGAAGCCTGAGATTTATATATTTGATGACAGCTTTTCCGCATTGGACTTTAAAACAGATGCCAAGCTGCGCGCTGCACTAAAAGGGGAAACTGGCAATTCAACGGTATTAATCGTAGCACAACGAGTGAGTACAATTATCGACGCAGACCAGATTATTGTCCTAGATAATGGAGAGATAACCGGAATCGGCACGCATAAAGATTTGATGGAGTCGAGTGCGGTTTATCGAGAGATTGTGATGTCACAGCTGTCAGAGGAGGAAATCGCATGAGTAAGCATCAAAAACCAGAACAAGAGTCTGGGCCGCGCAAACCTGGTCTTGGCCCCGGCGGTGGATTTGGCCCGATGGGTATGGGAATGCCTGTCCAAAAGGCAAAGAATTTTAAGGGAACGCTAAACAGATTAATCAGCTATTTGAAGCCTTATAAAATACAGCTGCTTTCCGTATTAATTACTGCTATTATCAGTACGATTTTTGCAATTGTCAGCCCTAAAATCATGGGGAAGGCAACCACAAAATTATTTGAAGGTTTGATGATGAAACTCAGAGGAGTTCCTGGGGCTAAAATCGATTTTGAGTATATCGGTCAAATTATTATTTTACTAATAGGTCTTTATATATTGAGTGCGATTTTTGCCTATTTACAACAATATATCATGGCTGGTGTCGCACAAAAGACAGTTTATAATCTCCGTAAAGAAGTGGAAGAAAAGCTAAACAGGCTGCCGTTAAATTACTTTGATTCACGTACCCATGGGGAAATTCTCAGCCGTGCGGTCAATGATGTTGATAATATCAGCACAACTTTACAGCAAAGCTTAACCCAGTTGATTACCTCAGTAGTTACAATTATTGGAGTAATCGTCATGATGCTATCAATCAGTCCTTTGATGACATTGATCGTGATTGTGACACTGCCGCTAAGCGGTGTAGCGATTGCAAAAATCGCCAAAAAATCACAACTGTATTTTAAAGGCCAGCAAAAATCACTAGGCGAGCTAAATGGTCATGTAGAAGAAATGTATACAGGTCATAAGGTAGTCAAAGTATTTGGCCATGAGCAGAAATCGATTGACAAATTTGAAGGAATTAATGAAACACTCTACCAATCAGCCTGGAAGGCACAGTTTGTTTCTGGAATGATTATGCCGCTTATGTCATTTATCAATAATATTGGCTATGTCCTTGTATCCGTCGTTGGTGGAATCTTAGTCACTAAAAAAGCGATTGAAATTGGTGATATTCAAGCCTTTATCCAATATGCGCGGCAATTTTCCCAACCAATTGCACAAACAGCATCGATTGCCAACGTGATTCAATCAACTATCGCAAGTGCGGAACGTGTGTTTGAAATATTGGATGAAGCTGAAGAGGTCCCAGAAGCGGTTGCTACAAAAGTGATTTCTACTCCGAGGGGTGAAGTAACATTTGAACATGTTACTTTTGGCTACGAGGAAAATGAAATCTTAATCGAAGATATGCAAATTGATGTGAAATCTGGCCAGACGGTTGCGATCGTCGGACCAACAGGGGCAGGGAAGACAACACTTATTAATTTGTTAATGCGTTTCTACGAGATTAATTCCGGTCGAATTTTGATTGATGGCATTGACACGAGAGATTTAAAAAGGGAGCACTTAAGGAGTTTATTCGGTATGGTGCTTCAGGATACCTGGCTGTTTAACAGTACTATTTTTGATAATATTGCATACGGAAGGGAAGGGGCAACAAAAGAGGAAGTGATGGCAGCGGCGCGAGCAGCCAATGCGGACCATTTTATCCGAACTCTTCCAGACGGTTATGATACGATATTGAACGAGGAAGCATCCAATATTTCTCAAGGCCAAAAGCAACTATTAACCATTGCCAGAGCGATACTCGCGAATCCAGCGATTCTAATACTTGATGAAGCAACAAGTAGTGTAGATACCCGGACAGAGGTACAAATTCAAAAGGCGATGAACCATTTAATGAAAGGGCGCACAAGCTTTGTTATAGCACACAGATTGTCGACGATTCGTGATGCAGATTTAATCCTTGTGATGAATAATGGCAGTGTGATTGAAAAAGGAAATCACGTCGAATTACTTGAAAAAGGCGGCTTTTATGCAGATTTGTATAATAGTCAGTTTACTGGAAGCAATTCAATGAAAAATGTGGGATAAAAAAATGCGTTTGGAGAGCATATGAGCTTTCTGAACGCATTTTTAATTTTGCAAAGTGAAAAATATTAAAAAATTTATTCCGTCTCATTTTCTTAAGTATACTTTGGAATTGAGATTATTTCATTTATTTATTACATAATAATATTATGTAAACTGATAAAATAAAAAAATCAACTGCCTTTTTTACAGACAGTCATTATTAATCCAGTTGTTCTTTTGGCATATCCATTTTATCAACAGCAATTTTAAGATCATCATTCTTAATATGTGTGTAAATCATTGTGGTTTGGATCGATGAATGACCTAATTGACGTCTTAATTTTGGTACATCATTGATTTCAGCATGGTATCTGGTCGCAAACGAATGCCGCAGCTTATGTACGGATAATGATGGTTTACCAAATGCGGTGGCATATTTTTCAATTAATTTTTCAACAGATCTTCCCGTTAATCTTCGTGATTTTCCTTTTGGTCCAATGGGTGCAGAAATAAACAACGCCTTATTGGTCTTATCAACCTGGTACTTAGCAGATCTAATCGACAGATATTCTTCCAGATCAGCCATTGCAACCTGACTAAAGAAGACAAATTGTTCTTTATTACCTTTTCGAATGACTCGTACACAATACTTACTAAAATCGATATCGTCTAATTCAATTCCAACTAACTCCGAAAGGCGAAGTCCAGAACCAAGGATTAATGACACAATCGCCGTATCACGTTCTTTATTTAATTGATAAAAGTTAGAGATTTTTTTGTTATCTTTGTTCATTTCGCCATAATCATTAGCAACAAAGAGGCGAAACTTCTCATATTCATCGCCAAGAAGAATTTTACCTTCCATTTTATTTGCTTTTGTTTCCATGCTGTCTTTTACTTCATTAAATTCAATTTTCGCCATGACATTACGATTAATGTATGGTTTTAAATCTGGTGTTTCAGCAATGTTTTGCATGTAATTAAATAGTGATTTTAATGCAGATAATTTCCGATTTACGGTGAGTTCTTTATTATTTAATTGATAATGGAGATAGTTTAAAAAACTTTCAACCTCTAAAACTGTCATTTGCTCCAGACGTTCCAAAGGAATATCTTTGACATTGCCAGACACTAATTGCTCGCTGATCATCCAGTTGAAGAAGATTTTATAATCATGACAGTAATTATATAAGGAAGCCGTCGAAAGTTTTCTGAGTTTGTGGTTTATGTATTCATCAACATACCACGGTAATTCGTTAAGTATGGTTTGCAATTTTTTATAATTTGTTAGTTTATCCTGATTTACCATAAAATCACCTCACTTCTATATTTTACTTAATCGAGTTAATTACGTCAAATTTATATTTTACGTAATTATTATTACGCTAAAGCATTAAAATAATTCTAACTCTAATTGTTTGTACAACGACAAGCACGTTAAACACACTTCTCTTCTTAAAATGGCAAAATCAAAGTTCTCCCATTACAAGCAACAGTTCATTTCGTGTGATTTACAATATAAAATTAGTTATACAATTTACTTAAATAAAAAACTAGCGAAAAGAAAGTATCCCATATGGTACCATACCTTTTTAGTATTTCCCCTACCCTTTTCTTTTTTGCTACTTAACGTTATGTGGTTCTCAACTTACTTCGTGGCGTTTTAGTCCTAATTTCATTTACACGCCCCTTTTTTTTAGATTATATGACAATTTCAATAATTTTTTTAATATTCCTTTTATAACAAACTTGCACCGGTAATCAAAAAAAGCCACCTTTGAAAGGCAACTGGTTTATAAAAAAGTAATTTTCATAAAAAAGAAAACGGCAGCATTTGCGATGCCGTTTTCTTTTATTTTAGAAAGTCCCAAAAAGTATCTAGAAGTATCCCTTAATAAATTCAATATAAAAAACAAATTCTTTGACTTGAGAGAACAAAAAATTTGTGTTAATTAATATTATTTATTAAGTGAACCAATCAATATATTTAATGTTTCGTTAATAGGAATAAGAAAATACTACATCGTACAGGACTATGCGGATGGAATGTGTTCTATAGGGACTCCCTTTTCCTTATGGGTTCTTGTCTTCAATAACATAAAGAACGAGAAAATCACAAAAAACAGACAAACAAAGTATACATTTCGATACCCTGCAAACTGGGCAATGACACCTCCGCCCAGATTCCCTATTAGTCTTCCAATGGTCGAGCCATTGGAATAAATGGTTGTTGATAGTCCCGGTGAATGAGGCAGCAAATTCGTGAAATAGCTCAATCCATTACCCATAAGTATCGCAACTGATGTTGCCTGCAGAAGCTGCGCTACGACCAACTGCCAGGAAGCAGTCGATACACTTAAGATAATATAATAGATAACCGAAACAAAGCACCCGATTATCATCAGGGAATGATTCGATATTTTTTTGCTCAGGGCACCGAGAACAATCATAATTGGAATTTCAAAACCAGCTGAAATACTAACCACCAATCCGACTTCCGTATGCGTCCCATGAAGCTCATTCACAATAAAAAGTGGCGTATTGATACCGTTAATGGCATTGACCGCAAATAGAAAGATAAAGGCGATAAGTGGCTGAATGATCTGCTTGTTTTTTACAGATGGGGAGACAGCACTGGTTCTATTCTTACCATTTTGAACTGTTTTTCTTTTTCGTAGAAACAGGATTACAAGAGATGCAATGATAAGATAGATGGCGGATGTCCCTAAAAAAAGCCCCTTATAGCCGAGTGCACCCAAAATGAAAGTACCACCTAATGGTCCAATTAGGAAACCAAGTGATACAAGAGAACGCAATGTAGACATCGCAAACGTCTTGTCATCGGAGTTGCTTTCATTCGCCGATTCCTGTGCAGAGGCATAGATTTGCGGCATGGCAGCAGCTCCTAAGCCATTAAACAGAGTGACGACAATCAGCAGGATATAGAAGTTGTGAAACACTAAATACGAAGCATATCCTAGCGCAGAGGAAAGCATGGCTAAAATAATCAACCATTTTCGGTCTAAACCGCTATCGGAATGTTTCGCAATAAGTGAGTTTACCACGACTCCGCTTAAGGAACTTATCGCCATAAAAACGCCAAAAGCTCCTGCAGTCATTCCAAAATCTTCAGTAAAATACAAGGATAAGTAGGGCTGAGTAATGGAAATGCCGATACCGACAAGCAGCATACAAATGACGTATAAACGATAACCTTTAATCGCAAACAAGTTTTTTAACCGTGCAAACACATGTAATCCTCCTAGCCTTCTAGCCTACTTTTCTGCAATATAGGAATCTTGTAGTTCGTCATTTTTTAGAAATGGAAACAAAAAACTACTACAAATTCATCTACTATTAACAATTAAAATTATGGTTTATAATTTCAATTAATTTAAATTCTTTGTTCTCATATTCAAATTTCAATATGCAACAATTTAACTTTCCTTCTTTTATTAAATAATGTTTGTCCATGTCTCATTAAATATAACGTCTTTTTCATTTGTATCCCCTCATTGAATCTTAAAAATTACTTTTTCCACCATGATGAAACAGGAACAGACAACCTTCCATCCAATTGAACAGTTTCACCAATTTGTGGAGCGATGAGATTCACATCATTTTTCTTTGCCGCTTTTAATGCTCGTTCTATCGGTTCTGTCCAACCATGATTCGCAAGTGTAAAGGCACCCCAATGCATTAACATCATATGCTTGCCTTTTACATCTATATTAGCCTGTACGGATTCTTCCGGAAACATATGAGCCCATGACCAGCGTCTATCATATTGACCGCCTTCTATTAAAGCGATATTAAAAGGTCCGTATTTATCGCCAATTTCCTTAAAATGTGTATCATAGCCGCCATCTCCACTGGTATAGAAACGTGTTTGTTTTCCTAGAATGACCCAACCACCCCAAAGGGTCGAATCTCGATTAAAAGGTCCTCTTCCTGAGAAATGTTTGGATGGGGTCAATGCAATGGTTAAACCTTGGAACTCAGTTTCATCCCACCAATTAAGTTCTGTAATTTTTTCTTTTGCAACACCCCATCGAATCAAATGATTACCTACACCGTAAGGAACGAAGAAATGACCGACCTTGCTCTTTAGCTTTTTTATAGATTGATAATCTAAGTGGTCGTAATGATCATGCGTAATAAAGACGGCATCAATAGGAGGCATTTCTTCAATAATATCCAACATATCTTCACTGTAGCGTTTAGGTCCTACAAAAGAAACAGGTGAAGATATGGGACCTAGCATGGGATCAACGAGTATCTTTTTATTATCGATACTAAGTAAAAAAGCAGAATGCCCAAACCAAGTTAAACTATCTTCATTACTATTAATTTTGTTCCAATCAATCTCAGAAACAGGAATTTGACCAGCAGGATTGCGTTCTTTACCACCTGAATTAGTGTCCTAACATAATTATCAAAGGTATTATATACCTCTTTTTGTTCGTTACTTGGGTTACCGCCGAATACTGGATTTATATTTATAAACAATGAAATGACAACTCCTAAACCACTAATAAAACCAATAAATACATCATTATTTTCTTTATAATTCTTTTCTTAGCTTTTGGTGCAACATGTCCGTTCATTTTCTGTGTTGTTGTAAGTTCTTCGAAATTAGACATTTTATCTATTGCCCTTGATCCCGATTTCCGGCAGGTGGAGAAGGGACACATCTCCTCAGTGTTTATTCACTACATATTTCCATTTTTTGCCACATCGGGAAATACCGCCATTGCTCTTTCCGGGGTTATTTCTGGGTGCGTAGAAAATATTATAAATGAATTTGACATTTTAAAATCCCTTCTCTCGCGTTTCTTGCATTTCATTCTGTTAGAACATTAAATATCAACAGAGATTTTTCTAGCGCAGGAACTAGTATGTCTAGTAGCTCCGCATTGTACGTGACAAAGTGGCGGTCTAAATCGCTTCGATGCAGTATCAAACGGTTGTTTGTTGCTCCAAATTTGACGCCAATTCCGAAGTAATCTTCAAGAGCCCTCACGTCCCCCAGCGGGTTCGGGTGCGAAAATTCAACTGACTTAGCAGGAAAACGATGACCTGAGCCTATCCTTCCTAGCTGCAGCAGAGATGCAAATGTCAGATAAACCAAAATCGGTGGTTCAGGCTGCTCAGTATAAAGAAATTCTAGTTCGATGGTACAGAGTTCTCCATCCTCGGTGATATGAAGGCGTTCGGGAAAACAAAGTTGTTTGTACCTGGCAATTCGACTTAGAGCGTCCCGGTAGTCACGAGCATGATAGGGTGCTAAGACGCTCGGTGGCAGCTGCGCTGGATTTAACTCCGCAATGAACTTAATTATTCCAACAGCAGCGTCACTCATTAATTCGGAGACAGCACTCCAAATCGCGAAATACTGGGCTGTAGTCACTTCAACCGATTCGGTAAGAATGGTGAGCGGCAACTGTGCTTTGCGAACCACGTCCTGAGCAGAAATACCTAATTGATGAAAGCCTGCCCAAGTTGCCACGGGGATTTTTATGCGGTCTAAGGAATGTGCCGTCATACATCATCGCCTCTTTCTGATACTTACACACTAAGCTTTGGTTGTGATTTGTACCTTTCGTTGTGGATGATACAGTTATTATTCTACCTATCCAACGTCGTATTGTAATTAGCAAAGAACGACATAATGTTTGTATATTGCGCCATTTTATGATTGCAGGCTAATGGAAGGTCATTCGTTCATAGGGTGCTCGAAACTATCCGCTTATCCGTTTCAGTTCATGACTTTCTGTTTGTTATTTATTATGTTCTATCTAA
Source organism: Bacillus sp. ISL-77 (assembly GCF_018613105.1). Lineage (NCBI taxonomy): Bacteria > Bacillati > Bacillota > Bacilli > Caryophanales > Bacillaceae > Bacillus > Bacillus sp. ISL-77. Next base: position 70,923 of record NZ_JAGGQY010000033.1, on the reverse strand, counting down.
TTATGTAACATTTGAAAAAGCGAATGGTATCACATTCTTATCAAATGATTGCCTAATACTCTCACAGCTGTTTCGCAACCGGAAAATTTGCATTAGAATAGAACTAGCAAGAAAAAATAACAAGGAGGGGTTTTATGTTTGAACAATTATATAAACAAAGAGTGGAGCTCACCAAAATCATAGAGCACTATACAGGACGAGACGGCACTTATAACACTGATATTCCATCTTTATTTTTCTCACGTTACTCTAATGATACTGGTCCACATTACGGAGTTTACAAGCCTTCCTTGTGCATTATAGTTCAAGGGATGAAGGAGGTATTGCTGTCACAGGAGAGTTATCAGTATGGTCCTGCCGATTACCTTGTTGCATCCGTTAACTTGCCAATAATCGCACAAGTCACTGAAGCCTCTCCCGAAGTTCCTTATCTGGCTCTCAAACTTGAAATAACACCGAATGAAATATTGGAGGTGTTACGTGAATTCCAAATGGGAGTTGACAAGAAGGAAAATGCTAAACGAGGTATGTATGTCAGCAAAATAGAGCCATCTTTGCTAGACGCGGTAACAAGATTAGCTCGTTTGCTAGATACTCCGAAAGACATCAAGGTACTTGCTCCTCTAATCGTAAAAGAAATTATCTATAGGGTTCTGCAAGGAGAACATGGGGGGATGCTGAAACAAATAGCAATAGAAGGAAGTTCTGCCCATCAAATCAGTGATGTAATTGAACATATCATGAATAACTATGAAAAATCTTTTAAGATTGACGAACTTGCGGAAATAGCAAATATGAGTGTTTCTTCACTTCATCGGCACTTTAAAGAGATAACCGCGATGAGCCCAATTCAATTCCAAAAACAACTTAGACTTCAAGAAGCCCGAAGCCTGTTATTATCCGAATCTGCAGATGCAGCAGATGTTGCATTCCGGGTAGGCTACGAAAGCCCATCCCAATTCAGCCGTGAATATTCCCGCATGTTTGGTTTACCACCAAAAGAAGATATAAACCGCCTGAAGGCGACATATGTATAAAAAAGGTGCATTAATCCGATCCTGGATTAATGCACCTTTTCATTCTGCAAATTTGCCTTCATTATACCTTTTCCAATAATTCATTTAATATTACTCCCTTTTAAACCTGTATCAGATTCTTTTATTGCTCTGTGTAAGCCCTAGTTTTATCCTGTTTTTGAACAAATTTCAGAACATAATGAGTCCCACTGATATATATTCCCATGATGGATAGATGTTCTATTAAAAATCCCATGTTGGATTCATCATAGCTCCATCCGAATGGATTATATAGGGTTAACCTAGAAAGCATATCACTCTCGAAGGAAGTCTGCACACCATAGACAACAATCAACACCGCTATCACACGCAAAGCGGTTGTGTGAATACGGCTCGTGCTGGTAATTCCCGTCATCTTTCGTACTGCATTGATAATTTTTCCCCATGACATTCTTATATGCACAGCCATGAAGATAAATCCCCAATATGAAGACATAACATGTATCTGTAATAGAATCATGTCATTGTTTATAGGAATAACGGCAAAGATGTCACGGGAAATTGGAACAGAACTTATCATCACCATAATCATGGAAACAAGAAAAAGCGAATTGACCGCAATGCTCAGTTTACGTTGTACATTGTGCTTTCCCTTAAAAATCGTCTTATACCATCGTCGATTTAAAATATTGTGGGCAATAAACAACAACAACAATAAAACTCCTACCAGTTCATGGATCGTATTTCCGGTAATCTGGTAAGCCATTGCAACTAACGTCAGAACTGTCATAGCAAGATCAATAGCCAGCCTGATTAACATATTTCGATTCAAGAAGTTCTCCTCTTTCTAATTTAATTAAAAACTGGGTCGGTTTTCCATTCAAATGCTCTTATGTCTCTTTATTAAAATGAATCATCAAAAATACCTTCTGGATGATCCCCGCTTTTTCTTCATCTTCCATTAAGCCATTTCCATGCAAAATATCCCGCGGGTCCTCCGGATTATTGTCTACCTCTTTTACCTCCCAGTGATTTGTAGGGATACCTGCGATCTGGGATTCTGTGCTGCTCTCCTTTGATCCTGTAACATCTTCAAGGTCATAACTTTTCATCTCATCCAACTTATTCACGTAGTCATCTCTTTCCGCGTTCGCATGGCAGGAAAAGCAACGACCGATGTCTGCATCTTCGTCCACTGATCCGTCAGGAGAAAATGACTGGTATTGCCAATCCCCGTTACGCATATCTGGAGGATTTTGGTCACCCCAACGATCGCGCTTTTCCATCACGAAGTATCGGTAAAGTTCTTCATCCCTAAAGATCTTAAGAGTGATTACAGTGCCACTAGGTATCGGCTGTCCATTCTGCACTGCTTCAATAGCTTCCGGGCTAGTGTAGAGTTCTTCGTAAGTATTTCCACGGGTCACAGTCGTGAAGAGCACTCCGTTGTCGTAGCCTTCAGGGAATTTGACAAGTTCAGTGCCATTCCCAGGGGATTCTTGTTTGGAACTGTCACTAGATTGCTCCTGTTGGGAAATCCCATTTGTATCAGTGTTGTTGCATGCAGTAAGAGTGAGAGACATTACCAATGCAAGGGACGGAAATAATAGTTTTTTCATTGTGCTTTCCTCCTAAATTTTTCGTATTTGTATTGATTCGTTAGAGTCAAAATTGTATAAGCTTCTGGGATGTGATGCTGTTTTTTTGGTAATAAATACTGATTTATCAAAGGTAATGACTATTATTTTTGGGAACTAGCTGCTTATATTCTTTTCATCAAGTTTCCTCTGTTTAGAACTTTGGGTTTTATTTTTCATCAGAATAATAGTTATAGAAAAAGTAGAGGCTTTTTTATTATGCGGTAAATGAAAAAACGACCGATATCCTATTCCTCTCAAATGGTTGCCTAATCCTCCCACAATAAAAATTAAAGCTACACGCCTAGTTTACTTTGAACCAAATCACAAATAGTTTCGTGTTAATTACTAACTAGAAAGGAATGACTTAACTGCTTTATGTCATGCGGAACCAGTGGGGTATCATTGGCGAGGAATCTATTGTTCCCCTATGAAAAACAGCGTCAAAATAAAGATGAAGAAGAGAATGACATAGGACAAAGAAGATTTAATCAGGGGTATAAACATTTAAAATGGAGATTTAAAAGAAATGAACTTTACACTAATTTTAAAGGGATTTTGAATTTAGGACTTTTATGTCGTTATACAATAATAAGGAACTAAGCCTGCAAGGTACCCTAAAGAAGTCTTACAGTTTTTTTAAATAAGTAACTTCTTTTTCATAAGCTTTAAAAAAATCAAAACACCTTTCGGAATAATTCTCCAAAAGGTGTTTTTTATTGTTTCTTATTTTTAGGATTCATCAGCTGATTTTTACTCTTCTAACATTGGTTATATAAATCCACCATTTACACGGATTGTTTTTTTAATATATATTTAATTACACTAATCTACATAGGCTAACCCATTTTTTATTAAATCCGATTTAATATGCCAGAAAGTATCCAATCACGTTGGCGAGCGCGAATGCGGTAGTAAGCTTTCCTGCTGTTGATACTGATACACCGATGGAAACAGCTACTTGATCCAGGCTCCCTTTTCGAACATTAATGGATCGAATTCATCGATGCATGTTTGACGACAACGCGGCGGATGAAGAACGCCATAGCAAGACCGATTAGCGTAACGGTCAACGTGAACAAGAACACGTTCTGTGAGCCGAACGTCATCGCGTTAGCCATCTCAGACTGTTTCGTTGGCGTTGGGGAGTTGTGCAAATACTTATCCATACCGCTTGTAAGGATGATAATGGCAATCGCTGTTCCAATTGCTCCTGCGACCTGCTGAAGTGTGTTCATGACTGCCGTACCATGTGGGTAAAGCTCCGGTGGCAGCTCGTTCAGCCCGTTAGTCTGCGCCGGCATCCAGACCATTGAGATACCGACCATTAATCCGATATGCAACGAGACGATAAAAGCAATCGAAGATGCAGATGATATGTCGGAAAGAAACCATATCGATATCGCGACGACGATGAGACCGGGAATAACCAGCCACTTTGGCCCATATTTATCGAACAAACTCCCCATGCGCGGCGACAGGATGCCGTTCAACGCGCTGCCCGGCAACAGCATAAGTCCAGCGGCAAACGGTGACAGGTTCATACCATTCTGAAGAAACATTGGCAGAATAATCATGCTAGACAAGATGATCATCATAGATGACAGTACCAAAAGTAGCCCCACGTTGTACATCGGGTACTTGAAGACGCGCAAGTCCATCATAGGTTCACGCATAACCGTCTGCCGCCGCGTGAACAACACGAGTGCGACTAGCCCGATGATAATTGAAGTGACCACGACCGGGCTGGTCCAGCCTTCGGTGCCTTCTCCTGCCTTGCTGAAGCCGAAGACGACGCCACCGAAGCCGATCGTTGATAATGCAATTGATAATAGATCAATGCGAGGTTTCGTCACCTCTGTGACGTTTTCCAAATACTTCAACCCTACCAAAAGCCCTATCACCAAAAATGGCAGTGATAGCCAAAATATATAATGCCATGATAAGTATTCAATTAGGAGACCAGCTACAGTCGGGCCGGTCGCCGGTGCGAACATGATGACAAGTCCGACAAACCCCATCGCCGCCCCACGTTTCTCAGGTGGATACACGACGAGGATCGTATTGAACATGAGCGGAATCAACAGGCCCATTCCGACCGCCTGTAAAACACGAGCGACCATAAGAATTTCGAAATTGAATGCGAGCGCCGCAATTAAAGTGCCGACAATCAAGCTCGTAAGAGAACCAGTAAACAATTGCCTTGTCGTAAACCATTGTAGCAGTAACCCAGTCATCGGCATCAGAATGCCGAGTGTAAGTAAGAACCCTGTTGTCAACCACTGTGCGGTTGCAGCTGAAATTTGGAACACATCCATTAAATTACTAATCGCAATGTTGAGCGCCGTCTCGCTGAACATGCCAACGAAACCGCAGATAAGCAGCGACGCCATAATGGCTCGCGTATTGTATTGTTTCATTTTCGACTCCACTTCCCTCTACTAAAATGTACACCTAATTCTTTATAAAGATTATTTTAGATTTTAACATTAACATATCCTTAATAAAACTAATTTAGCTCCCTCCGTCTTCGGGTTTGTTCACCCCCACGTAATCGATGCTGACTTTCGATGTGAGTCTAATATTTTACCATACTTCTCTCCTGGAGCTTCAACATAAAATCTTATTGAACTGATAAAAATTATCAATTATGGTATGATTGTATAAGTTAATTATTTAAGGAGTGAAATCATGAGTGTACATAAAGATTTAATTAAACACGCGGCAAATCAACATGAAACCTATCAAAAATTCTTAGCACTCGACCAACAACGGGAACAATATATCGAAGAAGCGATTGAGTTATGTAAACAAGGTAAACCTTTTTCAACCGATAAAATCAATGCAGTCACCAAAAGTATTAATAAAATCAACCTGCGCTTTATTCCAACGAGGCAAACCGTTACGGGTGAAATGGTCCAGGAATTCGTGAAAAAAAACTAATAATAAATAAAGAACGGACAGCATCGTTAGATCCTGTCCGTCTTTGTTTTATAGATGGTTACTTTTTAAAAATAGTCGCGATGACTTGATCATAGGACATTTCTGTATCGACTGTAAATGTACCCGGACGCAAATTTTTCTCAACACCTTTTTTCTCTACATCTCTTGAGAATTTAAAATCATCAGGTACGATTTTTGCTTTTTCAAGCATTCTACCGACATCGATACTGGTCATCCCTTGTGTTACTGAAATAACTGCTCGATAGACGATCTTTTTAGAATTATTATTGGCTGAAGCTGCTGAAGCCGCTTTTTTGGTTGCTTCTATTGTCTTATCATAGTCTGCCTTCGGTTGAACAATATACCCAGCTGTTAAAAGCGTATCTTTCATCTCTGCTTCAGTTGGCTGAACGACTGTTTTCTGCTCGCTTTTGGTCGGTTTGGGAGCTGCTTTTGTGACTGCAGGATCTTCAGTGAAGTAAACAGCACCACAAATGGTCGAAGCTAGAAGAATTCCGGCCGCAAAGCTGCTCACTACATTAAATTTCATTTGCTATTTTGCTCCTTTCATCCTTTGCTGCTAGATAAGGTGCAAGGAATTGGTTAATTTCACTCTCTGAAACTTGTTTTTTCTGAGCAATGGTTTCAATCGAATATTTGCGTTTATATAAATCTAGTACTTCACGCTTAAATATCATTTCTTCTGGAGTCAGTTGAACGCCTGCTTCCTTTGTAACCACTTCTATATCAAGTTCCAAATTGCGAATTTGCTCGTGCACGTTATTGATATCTTTCATAACAGAAACATGAACCATATCAATTTCCTTATGTTTTTGTTTTTCTAAGTTGCGATTCGATATAATTGAAACGATTAGCAACACAGCTGATATCGCAATCAACAGAATTATAGTCCATTCCATCATATTAGTTTCCTCCTTTTTTACTTAGCAATCCACAATTCCCTATTATACATCCTAAATATAAATATTTCGATTAAAACCGACTAAATGAGACACAAGTCGGATGGATTTGACAAATCGAACCTCCTTTTCTATAAAATTACTACATGAAAAAAAGCAATGCAGGTACGAATGCATTACTTTTTTCGTGGTTTTATATCCATCCTCACAGTTCAAACTCCCATTCATCCTTAAGAATTAAATAAAGGACAAGGAGAGTGTTTTCTAAATCAGAGGTTTTTTCGCCAGCCGGAACCAGGCCGATTTTCGGAAATAACAGTTCAGCAATTTGTTCCGTGAGTTGATTTCTTTCCGCTAACGGAATTTGCTGAAAACGGCTGGCATATGTACTTACCAGCTTCCACTCCTTTATTCCCAAGGATTTCAGCGTCCATTCATCAATCGTGAGATCTTCCTTAGTAAGCCCTCTGTTGTTGATTTCTTCTTCGAGTGGAGATTGTTTCTTATTCCGTTTTGCCTTGCGCTCATGCACGACAATCGTCCCAGCGACAAGATCGCCGAGCCGTTTATGTTTGGTATGGAAAAAGATCATGATAATACCTAGGAAGTAAGCCGTCGGCAAGGAATCAATGATTCGGATCAGATTCCGGATAAAGCTGGAAAGCAACGTGATGCTATGACCGTTTTCCTGAATGACTCGGATCCCCATTAACTTCTTCCCAAGCGTTCTCCCTCCCGAGAAAAACTCAAACGCAAAAAAGTAGCCCCAATTAACGAGAAACAACATGATAATCGTTATTGCAATAGGCAGTGAATTCCCGATCAAAACAAATTCCATTTTTGACATCCCGTCCAGGATGAAAAAAAGGACAATCAAGGATAAAATGTTAAAAGCCATTAATAGTAACTGGTCAATGATAAAGGCTGCAGACCTGCTGCCTAAACCAGCGATTTGAAACTGAATCGACACGAATTCGGGTGTTTTTATTTCTACATGATCTTCATTCATAAGCTTCCCCCGTCACATGGTTGATTATTTCTATTTCTATTTTTCTACAATATTACTATAATAAGGAGAATAAAGACAAAATTAATACATAGCCCCATTAAAGTAGGTGTCAGGATGAATGTAAAACAATTTGTAAAAATACATCGTGAAGAATGGAAACAGCTCGAACAGTTAATCACAACGATAAGCAAGCACAGAAATAATATAACAGGTGACCGAATCACTCAATACCATCGTCTCTATCAAAAGGCGGCACAACATCTTTCCTACAGTCAAACTTATTTTCCTAATGATGAAGTCACCCAATATTTGAACGGACTTGTAGCTAAATCACATAATCTATTGTATAAAGACCAGGTATCAAGCATCAAACAAATCCGTCATTTTTTTAGTGAAAAATTTATTGGGCTCTTGTTAGAGCAATGGAAATTTGTCATGTTTGCAATGATCTTATTTATGATTGGTGCTTTGGGGAGCTTTCTTTCAGTCATGAATGACCCTCTGCATATCTATTCCATTCTCCCAGCCGAAATCGCTAAAGGTGTGGACCCGGAACAACTTGGGAAGGGCCATGATGCGGTGGACTCATCCCTCATGTCGGCAAGCATTATGACAAATAATATCAAGGTCGCGATCCTTGCTTTTGCCGGTGGTATTACATTTGGGCTTGTGACCGTTTATTTGATGGTCTACAATGGCATCATCATTGGTGCGCTCGCTGCCCTATTTTGGCATCAGAGTAAATCGTATGACTTTTGGGCATTTATTGTTCCCCATGGGATGATTGAGCTTACAGCCATATTTATTGCTGGAGGAGCTGGTCTTTTAATGGGCTATAAGCTGTTTGTCCCAGGGCAATATTCAAGGAGTTTTCAATTAAAGCAGCAAGCGATGCGCTCCGTTCAACTTCTGCTTGGAACGATTCCCTTGTTTGTTATTGCTGGCATCATTGAAGGGTTTATCACACCAGCAGATATTTCATTAGAAGCAAAGTATAGTGTTGCTTTCTTAACGGTAATCGGGTTGCTCCTTTATATTGTGATTGGAAAGCTAAAACTTACAAAGGTTATAAAAGATTCTGATTAATAATGTCAATATAATGCGAAACAGCTGTAATCGCCAACTTTTCCTCACGGGCCTCAATCATTTGGAGGCCTTGTTTTTCCCATTTGATTTTTTCTCTTTTCTTAACAAGAATTTGCTGCTGTGAAATACTTTTTCGGATCGCTGCTTGGACCGTATTCGGCTCCTCTTTGACTCTTCTTAAAAGTGTCTGATCCTCAATCCCAATCATTAAAAATAAATGCCGTTGTCTTAGACGTCTTAATAGCATAAGAGCACTTTCCTCATGAAGAAAGGTGCGGACATCACTAAATAATAGGAGCAGACTTCGTTTCTTTTGAACCATTTCTAAATATTGCAGGATGGCAGCATAATTAGACTCGGCTGCATCCACTTTTAATGAATAGATTGCTTGAAGGATGGTCTGTAGATGGGCTATCCCTTTGGCAGGGGGCACAAAGACTTTTATGTCCTTTGAAAAGGCAAGTACCGACACATAATCTCCATTTTGGAGTGCTGCCGCTGTAACGGTTAATGCCGCTTCTAATGCTTTTTCTAAACGATTCCCCTTAGATAATTCTGCCCCCATCATTCTTCCACAATCAATTAAGATTGTAATATACTTTCCATGCTCCGGTTCATATTCATTCGTCATCACTTCACGAAGCTTCGCTGTTTGGCGCCAGTTGATTTTACGCGGATCATCCCCGACGACATAATTTCTAATCTTGGAAAATTCGCCAACTCCACTTCCCTGTCTCCGAATCTTTAACCCATCGTAAACCAAATACTTCTGTGCATTTTCTAAATACTGCTTGGTCTCGGTTAAATCAGGAATGACTTTCACTGAATCCGCTAATTCAACTGTCATTTGCTTTTCCCACAAACCCAGCAAACTCGCATATCGAAAATAAAGCTTATTGATTTCGTATTTTCCTCGTATTATCGCACTCGTACTATACGAAATTTCGACCGTTGATTTTTTTGATATTGATCCAATGATAGGAAACGGCCTTTCGAAGGACTGCGGCAAACCATCGACCATTCGGTATGAAAAAGGATAAGGAGAGTCATTCTGAACCTCAATCTTTATGGTATATGAAATTCCTCTTTCAAACTCTTCCGCCATCAATCGTTGAAAGAATAGTTGCTTCTTTTTGGGTGAAAAAAACAAGTCTGTCAGACTAATGAAAAGCACAATGATATTAGTAGTAATAACAAAACCCCAAGAAATTTCCCAAATCGTACCGAGAACTAATCCAAAAGATAGGATTAGGAAAACAAGCAGTAATCGTTTAGTTGGTAAAATCCCTCTATCTTGGAACAGGAACCGAGCCCACCAGCTCTTCAATGATTTGGTCAACGGTTTCTCCCTCCAATTCTACATGCGGGGATAACTGAATGCGATGGCGCAGGGCCGGTTTGGCGACTATTTTGATATCGTCTGGAGTCACATAATCCCGTCCAGAAAGGTAGGCCCATGCTTGTGCTGCTTTTCCTATCGATATTCCTGCTCGGGTACTGGCACCAAATCGGATGGCATCTGCATCACGCGTTTTTCTGACAATTTTCATCATGTAATCTAATACATTCTCACTAACAGTAACTTTTTCGATTTCTTTTCTAATCCTTAAAAAATCTTCCATATCTAAGATGGGTGAAACAACCTTTTCGTCAAAGCTGTTTTCAATTACTTGTTTTAAGACATTTTTCTCTTCCTCATAGCTTGGAAATTCAATTTTCAGCTTAAAAAGGAAACGATCCTGCTGTGCTTCTGGAAGCGGGTAGGTACCTTCAAATTCAATCGGATTTTGGGTAGCGACCACAAAAAACACCTCAGGTAACGGATATGTTTCACCTTGGATGGTCACCTGCTTTTCTTCCATTGCTTCTAATAGGGCAGCCTGGGTCTTTGCAGGTGTCCGATTTATTTCATCAGCTAAAAGGATATTTGTAAAAATTGGTCCCTTTAACGTTTGAAAAGTGTTTTCCTTCATATTGTAAATCGTGCTTCCGGTAATATCACTTGGCAATAAGTCAGGTGTAAACTGGATCCGGTTAAAGGTACCTCCTAAAAGATTCGCTAGAGTACGTACCATTTGAGTTTTTCCGGTGCCAGGCACTCCTTCTAGCAGGACATGCCCCCCTGCTAAAATAGCGGATAAAAGGAGTCTTAAATTTAGACTCTGACCTAAAATCCTCTCTTCATATTTTTCCAAAAAGGATGTTAATTCTGTTTTCATTCTTCAACCTCTCTCCTTAATTGCTCAAGCTTTTTCGACCATAATAAGTATTCCTGTTTTGTGATTTTTTCTTTTTCGAGGATGTTTACTAACCCTATAAGAAAAGGTCTAATCTCATTTGCAGGCACTTTAGTCCATTTTCTTTCAAAATAACTCGATAAATCCTTCCATTCCCGATTATATGGAATTTGCCATCGTTCCTGGAGAAGCAGTTTGACATAGTCTGCTTGGATGATTATTGAATCACGATAGCGTTTGCCGCGGAGAAACCAGGCAGCAACTGCTTGGATTCCCTCATCACTAAAACGAACCGACTCTTCCCTTGGGACGAAAATAGGTCCGAAACGCTTTCCCTTCGACCATAACCAGAGAATCATCAATAGTCCCCCTTGCAAAACAAGAAGTAAAAACCACATCGGGTACACATTCAAAAAAGTAGACGCATTTTCTCCACCGTGAATGTATTCATCAAACAGAATCGTGTCCGTGGACCCTTCATTGATCAGATAGAGAAGAAGTCGTAAATGGTCTTTTTTTAATAGATCCCCATTTGTCATCCACCTAGGGGTAATCGCTACAATTAAATGACCATTTCCATATGATTGTTTAACCGCAATGGGACCAGCCTTATCAAATATTAATACTTCCTCTTCCTTCTTGGTCTGCAAACGGATGACTGAATCGATTTGAGCACGGTAGGAAGTATGACCTTGAGTGTAAACCTTCATTGTTTCTTGTGTGTCAACTGATTCTGTTTTTACGTCAAACATCCCTTGTGGATCGTTTTGTAATAACAAGATGGTGTTTCCGGCCTTCATAAAATTGATATAAGCCTTCATCTCTTCCTTTTCAGGAATAAACGAAGGTTCGACCATGACAAGCAATTGGTGATCTGAAGTTGCTGATAGCAATTCTGGTGAATAGCTCCAGATTTTACCTGCTTTTTCTTTTTTTACATATGTATAAAATGCCTTCACACCAGTCGGCGAAGGTGAATCAGTAACATATGCTGGGAAAACTTGCGGTTTAGGCGAATAGCTAAAATAGCTGAAGACTAGAAATAAACTGAGCAGGATCACCAGCCCGATCCAAGTGCGTATTTTGGAAAGAGATTTCATAAAATATTCTCCTCCCCTGTATCGCCAAGTACTTTTCTTGCTTCATGATGAAAATGGGAGTATTCTTCTTTCTGTACGTTGCGTTCCCCATAGGTCACTTCCTCAAAGAAGTGTGCAAGCTTAAAAAAGAGTTCTGCCTTTTGTGAATCTACTTTACTTAGTTCATCATAATATTCCCAATTCGTTTTCCAAATTCTAGCCTCCAGCAATCCCTTCTCATGAAAGTAAAGAAGCAGTGCTAAAAACAAATGGCGGGTGGAAAGTGTATATGCTCCTAACGCCTCTTGTTTTTCTGCCTCTTCCAGATGTTTTTGATACGTCCAATTCATTTCCTTCATCGATTGAAGCGGCTTTTGATTGCGAAGGAGCCGAGTTCGGCGAGTATGACGGATGAGAAAAAAAGTAGATAAAGCTAACAGGATGATGATAACCACTATGATTGAAATAAGAAAATGACCGGAAGCTCCGCTTGCTGAATCGATGGCAGGAAACAATTTTTCGAGCTGTGCTGCGATCCAGTCTTTGGCATGATCCCACCATGTTGCAATGAAACCCTTTGACTCGTAATAAACTTTGTATTCTTTTGTTTTTAATATTTCTTCAAGGTCATCGCGTGCCTTGTTTGCATCTAACATAATCATCACCTAACATAATAGGTTTTTTATTGAACAGTCTTATAGTCTTCTAGCATCTCTTTGATATCATCCGCATCGTGTCTTGTTTTTAAATCAAGATACATAACCCCATAGCCCACGGAGAAAATCATTGTCGTAACTAAAGTGACAAGGTTTGAAATCAAGGTTAATAACACACTATTACCTAAAACCATTCCAAACGTTACTTGGACACCAAAGCTGATACTTGAAATAATAAAATAAAACACGATATAGAGACCCATCAACACCCATGTACGCTTCCTTGACAATCTCCAGCTTCTTCCTAAACCAGGTGAATCCTTATCCAGCACTACAGAGCCAAAATAAAAGCTCCAGCGGGTTAATAATAGTCCAATTCCAAGGGCAAACCCCAGAAATAGGACAACTCCTAAAAGGATCCCTAAAACCGGATTCACTGTCGTCGCAACCACACCACCGGTGACTCCGACGATCGCGAGTGGAATAATGATAATCCCCATGGTAATAAGAAAGAATAAGATACTGCTGCCAATCATCGGCCAAAATCGTGAAAAGGCTTGTTTAATTACGGAACCGACGGTATATTCTTCATTTTTTCGAACATGATTGATAGTAAATAGGATCGCTGCCTCCGCAACAGGTGCCAAAATGGCGCTAATCAAGCCAACTACGATTAATCCGATGTCTGCGCTCAAACTGCTGGAATCGAAGGTCCCAGATTCTTCAAAGCTCGTAAGTATTTGCTCAAACCAAGCACCATCGCTGCCAACCTCTCGAAAAAAACTGGTTCCAGCCATGAGCTGGAGTATCGCTTGAAGCAAGTAAACCGGTCCCATGAAAATCAGTAAAATCATAAAAAAGTCCTTAAAGCGATTTTTTGTTAAATGAAAAGTATGATCGAGTATTTCTCCAAAACCTTTTGGGCTAGAAAACTTTTTATCCACAGGTAATATCCTCCTAGAATAATTATCAATAAGAATTATTTTAACATTATTCAGATATATTTAGTGTAAAAAGTTGTCAAAGAACGTAAATTATGGACTACTTCCAAAGGAATTTTACGTAAGAGATCTGTTTTTCGAATAATATTGTAATTTTTGTCAAAGAATAAATAATGGTTTTGCTTTTTACATATTAGTAAAAGTAAGAAAAAGAGGGACAGAAAGTTGAGGTATAAAACATGCTATGGAAATGGAAACAAAAGCAGCAAATAATGAATTATAACGCTGAAGGATATTATATCGTTGATCAAAAATTAAACACCCAGCGGAATCCCACATTAGTTTCTGTCATTACCCCAGTTTATAATGCTGAAAAATATCTAAGAAAAACGATTAACTCTGTCCTAAATCAATCCCTTGGCATGGAAAATTTGGAATATATATTAATCGATGATGGTTCTACCGATTCCTCAAGAGATATTTTATTAGAATACTCTTCAAAATTTGATAACATCATTGTCGTTTTTCTTAAAAGAAATACTGGTACACCTGGCCGTCCGCGTAATATCGGTATTCAATTGGCTAGCTCCAAATATATGACTTTTTTGGATGCGGATGATTGGCTTGAACCCAATGGACTCGAAGTATTATCGACCATTTTAGAGGGAACAAGTGATGATTATGCAGTTGGGAAAACCATTCAAATTCAAGCAAAAGGTAAGACAATTATTATCGGAGAGCATGAATCATGTAAAGAAAGAAGAAGTGAATCACCATTTTCGATCCCACATATCTTTCATCATTTAGGACCCAGGGCACGAATGATAAAAACGAGTGTAATAAAGGACAATCAGATTTTTTTTCCTGAAATGAAATTTGCTGAAGACAAACAATTTTTCATTGACGTTTTAACGCATTGTCAGTCAATTTCCACGACGCAACATCCAATTTATTATTTGAATCGAATCGATAATCAAAACACTCGTTTGTCAAATCAGACAAACATTATCCAAAAGACAAATTGTAATCTTAAAGTGATTAACCATATTATCAACAAGAATTTAGAAATAGAAAAAAAGAAGATGGTTTTAAATCGATTATATGAATTTGATTCAATTACGAGATTTTTCACTACACCTCATTTTCAAAAAACAAGGCTTAAGCGCGTCTATTACTATAAGTTTAATCAAGTGTTAAAAACAACGAAAAAGTTAAATTATGAGTTTTCAGGTGAATTCTTTCAACCAATGAACAAAGTCGTATATAACTTGTACACTGATCGAAAATATAAGCAACTTGAGAACCTTTTTGCGTGGGATAAGAATGAAAAAATAAAGGATGTCATCATTAAAGATAATCTTCCCTATGTTGTTGTCCCCTTTCTAGAAGACCCATTCAAATATATAAGAATTCCAATGCATTCGACATTTGAAGAAGAATATGTTGATAAGAATAAATATTATCTTAAATTTAAGGTATTTGGTGATCATCTGGATTCACTCACACATGGACTGATTCGTGATACAAACAATGGCCTGCTTGAATCTTCCCTGCCTGTGAAGGTTGATAAGAGTGGGAATGGGATATTAGAGTTGGATTTAGAACTACTAAGCCATTATCCGTCATCAAATTATGCTATCTTTCTACGTTTCAATGATTATTTAAAAATTAATATCAGAAAACACATTCAAAGTAAGAACCAATATCAATATAAGAATCGTGATTTTACTTTTTACAATACCACCTACTCGAACGTTGGCTTAAAAATATCTTCCATAAAATAAAGGGACAGTGGTTACTGTCCCTTTAAACTTTATTATTAAGCCACTAGAAAAAGACTAGTTCTCTTTTTTCACTACTTGATCATTATTTTCATATACAAGCCATGCAGAGCCGTTGATTTTGTTAGAACCATCAATTATCTTCTGCTTGACCCTTTCCCGTTCTGAGCCAGTTAATAACGTAGGTTGATAATCATTTCTCGAGGAAACCGAGGAAATCGAAAATGGAACAACATTAATTTCTTTTGTATCTGAAAGTACTCCATTTTTCAAATGAAAGGTTTGTTGAAAAACAAACGTATCCTTGTCACTTGGATTTCTATTTCCGCCAAACATAAAGTTGCCTAGACTATAGACTATAAATTTCCCTTTATATTCTTCAATCCCTTGGACTACATGGGGATGACTTTCCTCGTTTTTTGTTTTTTCTACTCATAATAGTACCAATTACCCCTTTTATTTACTTAACTTTCCTAATTCTACAATAAGTTCACCCATAACTCTATAAAAAAAAAACCCACGTTTGTCTCCATTAGGAAGACAACATGGGTTTTTTTGGAGTAGGTTATTTTTACAAGCGTGAGAATTCTTCTACCAATTCACCAAACCGTTTCATTGAATTCTCAATTGGAAATGGAGTGGTTAGGTCGACGCCGGTCTTTTTTAACAGTTCAAGCGGATAATCCGAACTACCGCTCTTTAAGAATTCCAAATAGGAAGTTAGCGTTCCTTGGTCGCCTTCAAGAATCTTAGTCGCCAAATGAATCGCAGATGCAAATCCTGTGGCATACTTGTAAACATAAAAAGGGCGGTAGAAATGAGGGATTCTTGACCATCCAAATTTTACTTCCTCATCAAAGACAACCTCATCCCCGTTGTATTCCCGGAATAGTGTCTCATAGGTTTGATTAAATACTTCCACATTTAAAGGCAGCCCCTTTTCAGCCATTTCATGTGTCTTCATCTCAAACTCGGCAAACATGACTTGTGTGAAAAATGTCCCCTTAAATTGATCGATAAAATGATTAACTAAATGTTTTCGCACATCAGGATCTTTCTCATTGTTAAGTAAATAGTTAATTAACAGAACTTCATTGACGGTTGACGCCACTTCGGCCACAAAGATGCTGTAACGAGCCGTAATCTGTGGCTGGTACTGCGAACTCCACCGGCTGTGGACACCATGCCCACATTCATGGACCAGCGTGAATAAACTGTCCAAATCATCCTGATGATTTAAAAGGATATAGGGATGGACCCCATAGACACCAAGATTGTAGGCACCTGACCGCTTCCCGGGTGTTTCTCTGACATCTAGATAACGAGCGTTTTTAAACTCCTTCAGGATATTGATGTAATCCTCTCCGAGTGGAGCTAAAGCCTTACACATCGTGTCATAGGCTTCATCATATGAAATCACCTGTTTGACTCCACTGACAAGCGGGACACTCATATCATATTGACGTAGTTCATCTAGCTCCAACTTTTCCTTGCGGATGCGTGAATATTGATGGAGCGGCCCGATATTTTGTTTGGTTGTTTTGATTAGATTCTCATAAACCTCTTTTGGTACCTTATCCCCAAATAATGCCTTTTCTAATGCAGAAGGATATTGACGGATTTTAGCAGTTGTCACATTATTTTTAATGGCGGCGGATAGGGTGGCGGCAATCGAATTTTTCAAATGCAAGTATGGTTGATAATAAGCTTTATAGGCCTCTCTTCGCTTTTCACGATCTTTTTCTTCGATTAATTTTGAATACATGCCCCTTGTTAATTCCACCCGTTCCCCGTTATCACTGGTTACTTCCCCAAACTTAATATCAGCGTTATTCATCATTCCAAAGATATTACCTGGGGCCGAGAGTGCTTCACCTAATTGGGAAAGAACTGCTTCCTGTTCCTTTGTTAATACATGCTGCTTGTATCGAAACGACTCCCATAAATCCTCTGCAAAGTATTCTAGCTCCTTTTCTGCTGATATGTATGCTTTTAATGTTTCTTCATCCAGGCTTAATAAATAAGGCATAAAGAAAGAGGTGGCAGCACTAACCTTAACACTCAGTTGTTTTGCTCTGTCTAAGTGGGACTGTGCCTGGGTATCCCTTGTATTTTCATCTACACTCAACATGGCATAGGCATAAACTTTGTTGAATAGAAAAGATAACTCTTCTCTTTGCTTAAGATATTGATAAAGTGAGTGTCCGTCTTGAATGGTTCCATCATATTGTTTTAGCTTAGCTGCCATCTTTTCAATTAGCAGATAATCTTCTTCCCATTTCTTGATATCCGAATAGATATCAGATAAGTTCCACTTCTCATGCGCTGGGACTTCTTTTCGATTGGTATAGGTTACCATTTGTCCAATCCGCTCCTCTCAATGTAAAAAATTACAATCAGCTTATACTCTCTATCATAATAAATCTATTCTTAAATTCCTATTCGCAAACCTTAAAAAAGAAGAACAAAAAAAGCAGGCCATTAATTTTGACCTACTTCTTAAATAATACTTATAGGGTTAATTCTTTCTCAATCACTGCTAATCTTTCCTTTACCTCATCTTCGCTTAAACCATGCTGTGCAACATAACGGTTGCTAGGATGAACCCGGCACTCATGCGAACAGCTTCGTAAGTGTTTATGTTCGTTTTCTTCAGAGCAAAGGATTTTTCGATTACATTCTGGGTTGGCACAATTCACGTAGCGCTCGCAAGGCTCACCAGTGTAATAATCCTTCCCAACAATTACATGCTCTTTTTGGTTAACAGGAACACTTATTCGCTCATCGAAAACATAGAGCTGACCATCCCATAAATCCCCTTTAACTTCTGGGTCTTTTCCGTAGGTAACAATTCCGCCCTCTAGTTGCGATACATCCTCAAATCCTTCTTTCAATAACCAGCCTGAGAATTTTTCACAACGAATGCCACCTGTACAATAGGTAAGAATCTTTTTGCCTTCAAACTCCTGCTTATTTTCTCTTATCCATTGTGGGAGGTCACGGAAGTTAAGAATATCCGGTCTTACAGCCCCTCTAAAATGACCTAAATCATATTCATAATCATTTCGGGCATCGATGACAACCGTATCTTCCTTTTGCATTTCCGTAAAGAATTCTTTTGGTTTCAAATGCTTACCGGTTTGCAAATTGGGGTTCACGTCATCTTCCAAACGCAAAGTAACAAGCTCTGGTCTAAATTTTACCTTCATTTTTTTGAAGGCATGCTCGGAGGCTTCATCTATTTTAAAAATAGTCCCTGCAAAAAGTGGATGCTCATCCATATATTTCATGTAAGCTTCAGTTTGTTCAATAGTGCCTGACACCGTTCCATTAATCCCTTCACCCGCAATGATAATTCGACCTTTGAGACCTAGTTCATTACAGTAGTTAAGATGTTCCTGGGTCACTTCTTCAGGATTCTCTATTGAGACATATTTATAATACAATAACACTCTATAGTCTTGATTCATGGTTACCACCTTACAATTTTATATATATTAAATACTTAGTTTTTTACATTAACCTTATGATTATAGCAAAAACCAACAAATAAATTCAAATTATTTTACTCCCCGAAGGCTGCTGTACCTACATAGGTTGATATTACCAACCGTTCTTCCTCGTTTTTTCTGTTACAATTTTTTATATGAGAAATAATAAGGAGGAACACAATCTATGAATAAACGTCATCTCCTCCTTGGTCTGGTAATTGCGGTGACCTTCATTGGAGGAATACTAACTGGAGTCATTTTCACTAAAAATAATGAAATGCAAGATCGTCCCAATACGCAAATATTAGAAGATGCACCTAAATCGGCCATTAAGCCAAATTCAAAAGAACTCCCTAAATTGAAGAAGGCATCATCAAAGGTGCTGATCGGCTATGTTCAGGATTTTCGTGATCCAAACATGGTTGATTATTCCAAATTAACACATGTCATTTTCTCCTTTGTTCATCCTACTAAGGATGGAGGAATTTTATTTAATGGTGATCCAGCTTTAAAAAACCTTAGAGATGTTGTTAAAAAAGCAAAAAAGCATGACACGAAGGTGATTCTGGCGATTGGTGGATGGTACCACATCAAGGGCGGAGAATCCTATAATTATTTTAAACCGGCGATCTCTGATCCTAAATCTAGAGCAAAGCTAGTTAAAGAGCTTACTAATATCGCAGTCCGTGAAAAGCTGGATGGGATTGATATCGATTTTGAACACCCTCTTTCAACAGAGGATGCACAAAATCTCTCTGCTTTTGCGAAAGAGTTAAGTGCCCAGCTTCATCCAAAAAAGAAAGAGCTATCCATTGCTGTTTATTCAAAGATTCATGCGGTGACGTTAACGGAAGTAGCTGCTATTCAGTATGATCCATCTATGTTCAAAACGGTAGACCATGTTAATATTATGGCGTATGATGGTCAGTATGACGGCAGTTACAATGCCGCAAATTTATCGCCCTATCCATATACAGAGAAAATCGTAAACTATTGGACGAACCTATTTGAAACTCAGAAACTTTCAAAGGAAAAATTAGTATTGGGCGTCCCGTCTTACGCCCAACCGGAAGATCCTAAAATCAAACAGGTATCCTTTGCGGCAATAATTAACAATAATCCTGCCAATGCTGGAAAGGACACTATTCAGATGAATGGTACGACCTACCATTATAATGGCGGTGTTACGATGATAAAAAAAACACGTCTGGCCCTCGATCACGGCTTTGGCGGCATGATGATGTGGGAAATTGGTCATGATGCACAAGGATCACAAAGTCTGACAGGGACAATTTTTACAGAATTAAAGAATTCAAGTAAAGAACCAGTAAAATACTATACAGCAAAAGGTTACTAATATAATAATAAAAGGCTGTTCTCTCGATTTTTGGAGGGAACAGCCTTTTAACATGAAAGGTGAGCTTCATTTGCAATCGTTTATAGGAGTGGAGCCGGTCCACATTAACCAATAACTTCTATTGGCTACTTTTTCTTCATTTTTTTCATAGTTTCGGTCGCCAATAAGCCCTATTGGCTACTTTTTCTTCATTTTTTTCATAGTTTTGGTCGCCAATAAGCCCTATTGGCTACTTTTTCTTCACTTTTTTCATAGTTTCGGTCTTCAATAACCCTTATACCCTCGATTGTTGCCTCGTTCCCTTTCTTCATACATTGCAGTCACCACCAAATGATGAGTTTTTTTACTATTCTAATTCCAACTCTTCTCTATACGTATAAATGTTTTCTAATTCCTGTTTGATATGAACGGGATCCGTCGGATTTCTGGGTCTGTAAATTAAAATTCACATAGTTTGCAGTTCCCTTTGCACATAACCGAATTAATTTCCTGGGAATCTCTTCGTACAGATCTAAACTCGAATTTACTATTCTTTTCATACATGTTTTAATTTCTACATTTTTTCCAAAATAAATCTGGTCAACATAATCTACATTCATGTTAAGGATAATCAACAACTAGGTGCCTGACACCCATTTTGACACGAAATTGTAATAAATATTGGTATTTGTCGAAGATTTTTCCAAACTTTTTGAAGGAGATTGTCGAAAAAGAGAGAATCAAGTTAGGAAGGTTAAATAAAGGAGGAAATAGATATGAAGAAATTGCTAACCGTTTTATGTGGAATCATTATTGCATTATCATTGTTTGTGACTACTGGGAATACGGCAAAAGCTGCAGGTCCAGATGAAGATTGCACCTGTCATAATCTTTTACCACTTCAGGGTGCACAAAGAAATAAGATTGTTGCAAATTTAATTAGCAGTGACGTGTTCAAGGAAGCGAAAAAAGATCTTCGAGAGGACGGATATAAATGGAATGGTGCAAATTCTATCGAAGTATATCAATTTGAGGGCGTTACCGCGGTTGGAGTACTTTTTACAAATAAAGAAGGAATTATAGAAAGACGTGCTTTTGTAAATGGTTATTACGTTGGACCTGCACCCGATATGGAATAATAAAAAAAATTCCTAACCAATTAGGTTGGGAATTTTTTAGTTTTACATTCGATCAATTTAGGGAGGAGCTATTTCCCCTATTTATCCCCAAACTGCCAAACACTATGACTGAGGTTTCCATATCGAAAACTGCGATGCAGCAAAGTAGCTTTTTGACTATCGTCAGCTGCTCCCATCGCATAGAAAATCGGAATGAAGTGTTCATTGCCATAGCGAGGTACGGCATATTCAGCATTTGGAGCAAGTGAATCATACTTAAATAAGGAATCCAAATCCCAATTCTTCAGATGGGTTGCCAACCAATCATCAAACTCAAGTGCCCATTGATCGACTTCGTTATCTGCCCATTTCACTGCTCTGAGATTATGCACGGTTCCTCCACTCGCAATAATTAAAATATCATTGGCTCTTAGTGCAGATAAACTCTTCCCGATTTTATATTGTTCTTCTGGTTTAAGTTTTGGATTGACGGACATCGAAATAACCGGAATATCGGCATTTGGATAAAGTAGACGAAGAACCACCCATGCTCCATGGTCAAGTCCGCGTTTCGTTTCAACTTCGAATGGTACACCGTTTTCCGTGAACATATCTTTAATTTCTTGAGAAATCTGCTGATTACCCTGAGCTGGATATTTGATCCGGTATAATTCCGGGTCGAATCCACCGAAATCATAAATGGTGTCATAGTTGTCGACCTGACTTACTTTTTGCATAGATGATTCCCAATGGGCCGAAAACAAGATTATCGCCTTTGGGTTGGGCAGCGTTTGCCCAAGCTGACTTAAAAACTGCGTATATTCATTATTCTCAATCGCTAATAGCGGTGCTCCATGAGCAATAAAAAAAGATGGCAACATATTGCTTCCCCCTATTTAGTTATTATAACTTTTCGAAAAAGATTTAGTTTCTTCCTTTTGACTTTTGAAAATAAGTTGATCCAATGCAAACATTTTACTTCCATTAATCGCAATAAACACAGCCATTGCCAATAAAGCTAAATCTAATTCATAACCAGCCATTTGTCCATTCCCTAAAAAGCCTATAGCTAGTTTCACTTTGATTGTTGCACCAATCATTAACAAAGCCAATAAAGCTGAAACGATTCTACTGCCTAAACCTAAAACTAATGCAGCCCCACCGATCATTTCTACTGAAGCAACTACATATGCTAAGGCTCCTGGTAACCCGATACTGTCAAACCAGCCAACGATATTTTCTATTCCGCCTTGGAATTTAACTAACCCATGAACAAAGAACGTAATTCCTAACATAACTCTTAAAATTAATGTACTAGCTTCGAATTTATTTAACATTTTTCATTTCCCCTTAGTTGTTTTTTAAGATTCTACTTTTTCCAATAACCAGTTCATAAAATCCTTATGGTTTTCCAATGAAACTGTATGTCCTTCTTGATAAGTTATAAAGGTGACATCTGCCCCCAACTCATGAAAATACTCATTATTTGCCAAACCCCATTCGAATGGAAGTACCTGATCCATCTCGCCATGGGAAATAAATAACGATAGTTTATCAACTGGCTTTATGTTGTATTCTTCTTTTACAAAAGCGGGAATGTAGCCACTTAAAGCAATAATGCCCTTAATTTGATTTCCCAATGTTAATCCTAGGGTCATCGATAGGATTGCTCCCTGGCTGAAGCCAAGTAAGAACAATTGACTCTCATCGATAGGGTATTCGCTGCATGCATATTCAATAAAGGTAGTAAGTTTACTGATTCCTTCATCGAACACTTCTCGATGTGGTTTTCCATATCCTTGAATCGTAAAATACGCAAATCCTGGTGGTTGTGAAAGATGCCCGCGAACACTGAAAATGTAAAAGCGATCTTCTAGTCCATTAACTAAAGACAGCATATTCTGCTCATTACTGCCGATTCCGTGCATTAGAAATAAGGCAGGATATGTTTTACCTGGTTCCGTTTGTGCTGGTCGACGAAGTTCATAAATCATCGGTGAATTCAATTTCCTCATCCCTTCTTATCACGAGTATGTTTATTAAAACGGTTATTGTTTTTAAATATGAACTTTTGTTGTTTATAGGATAACAAGTAATTAACCAGATTGTCAATTATTTTTTCTTTAATATAGAATTATGTTTTTTATTGGTAAACACAAATAAAATAAGGAACCGGATTGGTTCCTCTAAGAAGACTTAGATAGTCGATAAATATCCCTGAATCTCTGAAATAAGATCCAAAGGATTTTCATACATACTCATATGTCCCGAATCTTTTATTAATGAATGTTTAATATTGGCTTTGCTAACCGAAAATGTCTTTTCTGAAGGGATAATTTGATCTTGTTCTCCCGCGATTAAAAGGATCGGCACTTCAGAAGTTTCTAAAACACGATTGCGGTCTGGCCGGTCCTTCATCGCATGTAGTGCATCTATAGCGCCTTCTGCTGAAGTAGAATAGCCTATCTCCATTGCTGTTCCGACATAATTCTCATCTTGATTTTCCGGCGAGAATAGTTTTGGTACCAAACCGTCGATCAGCGAATAGATTCCCGACTGGTTGACTTTTTCAATATTGGCTTGCCTGCCTTTTTTCGCCTCTTCCGAATCTGGAAAGGCCGTTGAATGTATAAGCGAATACCCGTTTAATTGACCGCCATACTTTTCTGCGAAGGCAAGGGTGATATAGCCGCCTAATGAGTGACCAAACATCGTTACTTCCGATAGGTTTAATTGATCCAAAAGGTTTTTCATTTGATCCGCAATATTTTCAATCGTGCTCTTACCTTTTAGAGGACTTGACTGTCCATGTCCAGGGAGATTAGGGGCAATCACCCGATAGTCTGTTGACAGCGCAGGGATGACATGTTCCCAATATCCGGAGCCTCCACAAAAACCATGCAGAAGAACAATTGGTTTCCCTTCACCTTTATCTATGTATGCGATCGATGAATCATTAAGAGTAAGTTTCTTAAGTTCCATATAGTTTCCACTCCAGAGTTTTTTAGCTAATTTGCTCTTCAGAATTATCCGAATGTAATAAGATTCTTTTATTTGGAATATGCGTTAAGTTTGATTTTTTCAATAAATAACTTAAGTGTTCTATTGGCATGGAGCCATGACCTTTGCTATCAGCCAGAGTGAATTGGACGGTGACTCCGTTATAACTTTTGACCGTCAATGATTCAGCGGAATTGAAAAAACCTTTAATACCTTGAGAAATTTGATATTTCATGCCTTCTTCTATTAACATTACATTGCTCCTTTATAGGTATTCATCATAAGTAGTATGCCATGGAAGTTCATATACATACATAATTTTTCCAATTTCAAGTCATTGAAAATAAAAAGAGAGATTCATTAATCCCTCCACTTGACCCCAAGTATATTACTCTTCCATTCCTTCTTCCTCGTCCATCATTTCATCAAACGCAGTTGAAACTTTGTCGAACTCTTCATCACTTTCAATGGCGGAAAAATCACCATCTGCATCCACCTTTAGAAAAAAAATATCAATATCTTCATCAGATTCTTGTCTAACATCTTCGGCAAATCCAACTGCAACATAGTCATTTCCTTCTATATTCATTACCCCTAGCACTTCAACTTCTTGTTCCTCATCGTTCTCATCACTGATAGTAAAAATTTCGCCTACTTCAACTTTACTCATCTATACGTTCCCCTTTCATATAAAAAGTATATTCTTATCATAGTATCCCCTAAAAAGAAGAGGTTTAATTCGAAAAAATGTATTACCACTGTTTATTCGACAAAAATCTTATATAATTAGTTCATAATGCATTTTAAGGAGATTTTATATGAATCAAAAACAGTTAGAAGAAAAGATTATCGAAAACTATCGCGGTGAAGAGAAAATGATGATTCTTGTATTTGCTCAATGGTGCGTGAATCATGATCTGGATCCGGAAGAGTTATATTTGCAAGCCTATCCGAATCAGTCCTCCAATCCTGCCTTAAAAGAAGCCATTGAGCTAACCGTTTCGAAAGAAGAAGCGGGAGAAGTAGGTGACCAGACGTTGCTCGGTGTATTAGCGTTGTTTGGCAACGATGATCTGGCTTTAATTGTTACGGAGGAGATAAACAAACTGAGAAAATAAGATTTGTGTGAGTTTTGGGTGGTTTTGTGCAGATTAGAAAGGTTTTTGTGCACGACTGATATAACAAAAAAAGCAGACATGCTACCGAGCTTATGTCTGCTTTTTGTTATTAATAATGATACTCTCTGTTAACTGGTGAAGGCTTCAGTAAGAAATCCTTTAAAGCCTCTCGATTTGCCTCCATGTTTATTTCAAGAACGACTCCAGCATGAGGATAGGTTTTATTTACATAGCTATTTTGGATTGGGATCCGTAACCTATCGATATTCTTGATTGGATAAAAGACCAATTTAGATAATACCGATAATATCTCTCCTTTGTCCATATCTGACTCTACATGATTTAAACTCTCCTCCACAAAATCTGGTAGAGCTGCTAACGACTCAAAATGACTAAACTTATTTTTTAATTGTTCCTTTACCTTGACAATGACTTCCTGTTGTCGTTTCACTCGGCCAAAATCACTCTCGTCATCATGTCTAAACCGGACATATTTTAACAATTCTCTTCCTTTCAGTGCAT
This sequence comes from Bacillus sp. ISL-77, assembly GCF_018613105.1. Lineage (NCBI taxonomy): Bacteria > Bacillati > Bacillota > Bacilli > Caryophanales > Bacillaceae > Bacillus > Bacillus sp. ISL-77. Next base: position 45,033 of record NZ_JAGGQY010000033.1, on the reverse strand, counting down.
TTTCTCCAGGCTTTACGTTCATTTGGAAATCGTCAATCATCTTTTGACTAACATTCACAGTTATACCTTCTGGAGCAATCAGGTCAATGAAGTTCGCAAACCCTTCAAAATCAATGGAAACGGAGTGATCCACTTTAATTCCGAAATTTTGATAAATAGTCTTTTTTAATAATTCATTTCCGCCAATAAAATAGGCCATGTTGAGCTTATCATAACCTTTTCGATGCCCAGGAATTTTGACATAACTGTCTCTCATTAAGGAAATTAACTTGATATTTCCTTCTTTAGGAGCATATTGGGCTATAATGATTGCATCTGAGAAGGAATGAGGTTCGCCTCTTGAATCACTCCCAATCAACAGAAAATTCATGGTTCCTTTTTTGTCTTTTTGATTTGTACTATCTTCAATTTTTGATGGTGAAGTGGGTTGGACTTGATTTTGGTCACTTAAATTTCCAGCTGAACAGCCTCCTAATAAAATAGAAAATAGAATTATCATGAATATTCTCAAGCTTTTCACCAACTTTCAATAATATTCGCTCAAAGATAATCATTGCATATACTTAATTTCTCATTTTTTACTTTTGATATTCCTCCTTTTGTTAATCTTTCCTTGCATTTTCTTAATGATCATGGATAATTTGCATAAAATTTCCTATTCTACACATAATTAGAAAAAAGTATTTTGAGGGATATCAATGACACCTAAGGAAGAACAATCTGACATGTGAACAAATTCACATAAATCCGACGAGGAAAATTGGCTTACCCGTGCCTGAACTGCTTATAATCGAAATGAAAGTTGGCGAACTTTCAAAAACAAATATTGCGGTTATATATTTGGATGGGGTCGCCGATTCAGAAAATGTTAACACGGTGGTTCAAAGTATAAACGATGTTCAAAATGATCATATTCAGGACAGTGCCTATGTTTCTTCCATGATTGAAGACAATTCAAATTCTTTATTTCCCCAATCCATATCAACTGAGCGAGTAGATCGGGTAGCTGCAGGTTTAACTGAAGGGAAAATTATCATTGCAGTGGATGGTTCCCCAAATCTAGTCATTGTTCCTATTACTAGAAAAAAGCACTATAAATGATTCGGAAATTTCAAAATCATAAGGTAGACCCCTTGGGTTTAGGTGCTACTTTTAAAGAGCATTCTCGCAGTTTTAATGAAAAAAATGGAATCGACTTTATCCCACTACAAAAGTGCATGTAAATGTAAAGGTAGATATCAAACAAACTGGGATTGTGAAATAATTTGTTAAATGAATTGGATATTTTTCAAAAACATGGTCAAAATAAAATCAGGGCTTGTAGCTCAAGTGGTAGAGCAACCTGTAGTCCTTCTTGTTGACTGCAGAGTGTCTTGTGGGTTCAAATCCCATCAAGCCCTTTTACTTTTTAACCAAGGAACAAATATCTTCCAAAATGAGTAAAGGGACTGACAAAAATGTCAGTCCCTTTTAAAGATTATAATAAGCCAAAGTATCTCACAGTCTGTGTAATAATAAGTGGAACAAGTATCGCGATAACCGTCGGAATTAAAAAGGCTAGGAAGGTCCATTTCTTACTCTTCGTTTCTTTATAAATATTAAGTAAGGTCGTACCGCACGGATAATGAAGAAGCGAAAATAACATCATATTTAGTGCAGTTAGCCACGTCCAACCGTGATCAAGAAAGATTTTCTTCAAATCTACCATGCTATCAACTTCGGTTAAAGATCCTGTTGATAAATAACCCATCAATAGGATTGGAAGAACAATTTCGTTTGCTGGTAACCCTAAAATAAACGCCATCATGATGTATCCGTCAAGGCCAAGCATTTTTCCAAATGGGTCCAAAAACTCAACAGCATACATCAAAATACTGGTATCACCAATGTAAATATTCGCAAACACCCAAGTTAAAATCGCTGCTGGAGCAGCAACTTTAACGGCGCGAACTAACACAGACCAGGACTTTGTTAAAGATGAGCGAATCACGGTATCAAATATCTTCGGTTTACGGTAAGGCGGTAGTTCTAATGTGTAATGAGTTGGTACTCCTTTAAGGGCCGTTTTCGAAAGAACCCAAGAAACAAAAAAGGTAACCACTATACCAAATAAAACAATACCGACAACGACCCCTGTGGTAACAAGTGAAGCTACACCACCTGTAAAATTGGCAGCCATGAATAACGAAGCTAAAACAATTAAAGTTCCCCACCTGCCGTTACATGGAACAAAGTTGTTTGTAAGGATGGCCAGCATCCGCTCTCTTGGAGATTCAATAATCCTTGTTGAAATAACGGCGGCAGCGTTGCAGCCAAATCCCATCGCCATTGTTAACGACTGCTTACCATGCGCTCCAACCCTTTTAAAGAGACGATCCATATTAAACGCTACTCGAGGTAGATAACCATAATTTTCAAGAAGTGAAAAGGTTGGAAAAAAGATGGCCATCGGCGGCAGCATGACGCTGATAACCCAAGTCGTTCCCCGATATAATCCGAGAACAAGAACTCCATGAAGCCAATCAGGAGCATGCAGGAAGGTAAAAAATGATGTAATATACCCCTCTAAGAATCCAAAAAACTCAGCTAACATGGAGGATGGAATATTTGCTCCAGCGATTGTTAAATAAAAGAGAACTCCTAACATAGTAATCATGATGGGAAAACCAAAAATAGGTGATGTAAAAACCGCATCCAGTTTTTCGGTTCGAGTATCCCTTTTTGATTGTGTATAGGTAATTCCTTCATGACATAATTTATGACTGCGATCGTAGAGGTTTTGAACAATGTCATCTCTCAGCTTTGGTGTCGACAGCTCCTGAGCTTCAGCATAAAGCTTTTGAATACTCATTCTCTAAACCACCTCCTGCAACCAATCGGTTGCTAATTTCATTAAGTAATGTTTCGTCTCCATCTAGCAACCTCAAAGAAACCCAACGAGCGGATAATTGATCGCCAACAAATTCACGTACTTTAGGTTCAATTTTTTTAATCTTGGCTTCGATCTCAGCAGGATAAGACACTTGAACTGGGTTGCATTCAATCGCCCCTGTCACAATTCGATCAATGGTATCTAAGAGCATAGGGAATCCCTTTTTGTTCCTGGCAGAAATCTTGATAACAGGAACTCCCAACCGATTGGTCAACAATCGTTCATTAATTTGAATTCCTTGTTCTTCCGCAACATCAATTAAATTGATACAAATGACAACATTTGTTGTCATCTCTAATACCTGCAAAGCAAGATTAAAATTCCGCTCTAATGAAGTCGCATCTAATACCACAACCGTCACATCTGGTTTTTCAAAAACGATATAATTTCGAGCTACTTCTTCATCCGTTGAATTCGAGAAAAGTGAGTAGGTGCCAGGAAGGTCAATAAGATTAAACGTTTTATCTTTATGCTGAACAGTCCCGTGTGCAAGTGAAACGGTTTTTCCTGCCCAATTCCCTGTATGTTGTCTGAGGCCGGTTAAGGCATTGAACAAGGTACTTTTCCCCGTATTCGGATTTCCAGCTAAGGCAATTCGATATTCTTTACCCATTAGATACCAACTCCCCCTCTATTTTTGAGCTTTCCTCTCTTCGTAGTGCGATGGTTGTTTGACTGACACGAAAAGCAATTGGATCTCCTAACGGACTTTTCCGGATAACCTCTACGAGCGCTCCATTCACAAATCCTAAATCTAATAATCTTCTTCTCATGACACCCTCTAGATTTATATCAGTTATTTTTATTAAATTTCCTTTTTGACCATTTACAAGTTTGATAATTTTAGGGTTATCCATCTCTCTTTCCCCGCCTTCAAAGTTTTTACCTTGTGCAACTTTTTATTAATTATATGTTTAATTTCCAAAATTGTCACCTTATTTGTAAAAATAAATATTATCTGCGTGTTGGAAACTAGGATTTTATCAAAAATTTAACTAAAAAAGCCCTTATGGATATTTTCCATAAGGGTTTATTTGCCTTTTAATAGAGGTGTTTGTGGAGAACCAACTGTATACTGCTGCCATTCCAGCGGCATGAGCATTTGATACTGCCGCTCCAGGAATCGGTCATCAATCAATACGATGGTTCCATGGTCCTCCTCCGAGCGAATCAACCTACCCCCTGCTTGCAGCACTTTATTCATGCCAGGATATACGTAGGCATAGTCATAACCGTTTTTGTCTTTTTGATAAAAATGTTCCTTAATAAGGTTCCGTTCAAAACACAGCTGTGGCAATCCTACACCAACAACCACCACCCCATTTAAACGATCTCCAATTAAATCGACACCCTCCGAAAAAATGCCACCGAGGACTGCGAAGCCCAGTAATGTTTCTGTTTGATTGGGTTTAAATGCCGCCAAGAAATCTTCCCTTTCAGTTTCGGTCATCCCTGATGCTTGGATGATCGTATTGGTTTCTTGGTCTTGTTGCTTGAACTGGTCATAAACAATAAGTAAATACTGATAGGATGGGAAAAAGATAAAGTAATTCCCAGGCCGGTTTTTAATCAAGGCTTGGATTGCAGATACAATTGAACGCTTTGTCTGTTCCCGGTCTCGGTAACGAGTAGATAATGGATTGATAAAGACGTCGACTTGATCGCTTGAAAATGGTGAAGGGATGGATATTGCATAATCATCGTCCTGCCCACCAAGGATTTCTTGATAATAGGGTAAAGGAGACAATGTGGCCGAAAAGAATAGTTTTGATCGATAGCCCTTCCCCATTTGTTTAAGAAGCTTTGAAGGATCAATGCAAAAAAGCTTCACGAGTAAATCGTTTTTAATTTTTTCGGCATAAACGACATAATGTTCATCAAGCAACTCGGTAATTTTAAAAAAATTATTTACCACAAAGTATGCTTCCAAAAGAGTTTGTGACGTTTCTGTTTGAAGAACCTGTTCTGCGCTTTCTACAAATTGAATCAGTTGTTCAATTAATTCTTCATCCAAATGATCAATGGTGAATTCATTTTTATCTAGATTTTCTTTTTTGAGAGAAATAAACCAAGCATTTAGCTTGGTTGCAGACTCATATATTGCTTTATTGACACCCTTAAAATCCTTTTTCAATTGGAGAAATAATTCTTTGTTTAAGGTTGCTGAAAACATCTCACGCCCCCGGTCCACCAGATTATGTGCCTCATCGACTAGGAGTGCGGTATGTTTTTTTTGCTCTTCAAACAGACGTTTTAGCGATACCCGCGGGTCGAAAATATAATTGTAGTCACAGATGATACAGTCCACTGTATAGGCAAGGTCAATCGAAAATTCAAATGGACAGACCGTATGTTTCCTTGCATATATTTCAATTACTTCACGGGTCATGCCGGTTTCATGTGTTAGGATATCATGAATCGCGTCATTGATCCGATCATAATAGCCATTTGCAAATTCACAATAATCCTTTTGGCAAATAGTTTCCTCTTTAAAACAAACCTTGTCCTTGGCCGTAATGGTCAGCGTGTTCATACAAAGACCTGAAGAGCGCATTTTTTTAAACGCCTCTTCGGCAGTTGTACGGGTAATCGTTTTAGCCGTAAGGTAGAAAACTCGATTCAGAAGCCCCTCCCCGATTGCCTTTACCGAAGGAAAGAGTGTCGATATCGTCTTGCCGATTCCTGTTGGCGCTTTAGTGAACAGATTTTTTTCATCTAAAATCGTCTTATAAACCACTCCAGCTAATTTCCGCTGTCCCTCGCGATAGGAATCAAATGGGAAGGCTAGCTCTTTACAGCTTCCATTTCGTTTTTCCCGATTCTCATGGAGCAGCTTAGCGTATGGTGCATAGTCTTCTATTACCTGACCAACAAATGCTTCAAGTTCTGAAATCGGGCACTTCTTTTTATAAAATGTTTTCACTTCTGTTTCAACGTGGACATAGGTAAGTTGGACAAAGATTTCCTCTAGCACCTTGTCCTTGGCATACATATAGGCATACATCTTTGCCTGCGCCCAGTGCACAGGATACCCTCCATTTTGTATCTGCTCTGACATCTGTGAAAATGATTTGATTTCGTCGATGATCACTTCATCCCCACGAAACAATAACCCATCACACCTGCCATCAATAAAGAAGGAAAGCTCATCAAATGGGACTTCCGCGTGGAGATACACTTCTTTTTGATCATCTTCTTGATACGTTTTTTGAATCTTTTGATGAATCCTTGTCCCATCCAGAAGCGTCGATTGAGAGCGGAAACGTGAATCAATACTGCCACCCTTGAAAACATGTTCAACGAGCGTTCTTACTGATATAGAAATAGCGTCGGACACTAAAACCACCAACTTACTAGAAAATCATTCATAAGAATATATGTTTGCTTTTACTATTATACCAGTTTTTCCTCTTGAATGGATCGTAACCATCCCATAAATAAAAAAACAAGTAAGGACTAACCAACATCCTTACTTGTTTTCTATTTTTGGATAACTATGACCGAATTTGTCCGGTGCCCCGCACAATCGCTTTTGTCGTTGTTAATGCACGGAGTCCCATTGGTCCACGAGCATGGAGCTTTTGTGTGCTGATTCCAATTTCTGCCCCATATCCAAACTGCTCACCATCGGTGAACCGAGTCGATGCATTATGGTATAACACCGCTGCATCCACTGCCTGAAAAAACAAACCAACATTTTCAGGATTTTCACTGATAATTGCCTCAGAATGTTTTGTTCCATATTGATCAATATGGTCAATTGCTTCCTTCACGTCACTTACCAGTTTTACCGCCAAAATTGGTGCTAAAAATTCTGAGCACCAATCTTCTTCTGTTGCTTGTTTTACAAATGAATAGGCAGAAGCTAATTCTTCATCTCCACGCAACTCCACCCCATGGTCATGAAGCGAACTTAATAATTCAGATGCAAAAGGCCACTTTTTGTGAATAATTACAGTTTCGGCTGCATTACAAACAGATGGACGGTGCAATTTTGCATTAATTGCGATATCTATTGCCATCGTTTCATTTGCTGTTTCATCAATGAAAACATGACAGTTGCCTACACCCGTCTCCAAAACTGGAACCGTAGCGTTTTGGATCACTGATTGAATTAACCCCGCTCCGCCGCGTGGTATGAGAACATCTAGGTATTGATTCAATTTAAACATTTCTGAAGCTGTTTCACGGCTGGTGTCCTCCAATAGTTGAACGGCATCGACAGGTATAGCCGTTTCTGCAAGTGCCTTGCGCATTACATGGACAAGTGCCTTATTGGAATGAATGGCGGAAGAGCTCCCTCTTAAAAGAACTGCATTTCCAGCTTTTAAGCAAAGACTTCCCGCATCAACGGTAACATTGGGTCGTGCTTCATACACCATTCCGACCACCCCGAGCGGGACACGGATCATCTCTATTTGTAAACCATTCGGACGGTCCCATGCTTCGATTATTTCACCAATTGGATCCTTCAAATCAATTAACTGACGAACTCCATCCACGATCTGCTCGATTCTTTCTTCTGTTAACATAAGTCGATCCAAAAGGGACGGTGACAATCCATTTTCTTTTCCCGCTTCAATATCCTTGGCATTTTCAGTAATTAACCATTCTTTTTCAGTTAATAAATGGTCAGCCATCATCAATAACGCATTGTTTTTTTCTTCCGCTGACAGCATTCCCAATTGTTTAGCAGCTTTTTTTAATTTACTGGCTTTTTCTAACAACTCACTCATTCCGTTTCACTCCTTTGGCATTGTGACCCAATTGTCACGATGAATGACTTCTGCTTTTTTATTAATGGAATAATCCTTCGATTGTTCACTTGGCAAGCCTTTTACTTTTAGTAAATTCTTAGAAGAATAATAAATTTGTCCTTTTCCGACAATTTTGCCTTTTTGATTCTGGACAACGACTACATCTAAGGCGTTAAACTCGCCAATGACATTTGTGACACCCACTGGAAGTAAACTTTTGCCCTGGAACACAACGGCCTTTTCCGCGCCATCATCAATTTCGATCACACCACCGACCTGAGAGTGGTAAGCAATCCATTGCTTTCTCATTTGCATTTGCGTCTGGAATGGTCCGCCGATATACGTCCCATCTCCCTTACCAGTTAAAATATCAACCAGTTTTTCCTTTCCAGTACCAGTGCCGACGAAAACACTGACACCAAGGGAAAGAGCTTTTTTTGAAGCTAGTAATTTTGATTTCATTCCACCTGTTCCAACAGAAGAACCGCTTTCTCCGGCAACACCGAGGAGTTTTTCAGATATTTCAGGGATAAAATGATATTTTTTTGCCTCTTTCGATGATTTTGGATTGCCATCATATAAACCATTCACATCTGTTAAAATAATCAATGCATTCGCATGTAAAAACCCACTAACGAGCGCTGAGAGCATATCATTGTCACCGAAAGTCAATTCCTCAATCGCAACCGAATCATTTTCATTAATGATCGGTAAAACACCTTTTTGAAGTAACTCATGAATGGTATTAAAGAGGTTATGGAACCGAACCTGGCTGTAAAAATCTTCACGAGTTAATAGGATTTGGGCTGGCACTATCGCAAACTCTTTAAATAACTGTATATAATTCTGCATCAACAACCCTTGTCCCACAGCTGCGGCCGCTTGTTTACCAGCAACTGTCTTTGGACGAGATGGATATCCAAGTGAGCCAAATCCTGCTGCAACTGCTCCGGATGAAATAAGGAGAACATCATGCCCTTGCTCTTTCAAAAAGGCAAGTGCCTCTACATGGTCTCGTATTTTCTCTTCAGAAATTGTTCCTGAGGCATTTGTGAGCGAGCTGCTCCCAATCTTAACAACCACCAGCTGTTTTTTCATAGCATTCCGAACCTTTCTTTTTGTAAAATAAAAAAACGACTCTTCTGTCCTAAAAAAAAGGACGGAAAGTCGTTTCCGCGGTACCACCTTTATTGATGCCATGCACCCACTTTAATCCCGTAACGAGGGTGACGGCTTATGTTTGCATAAGCAGCGTGTGAGGGCAGGTTCAGACTTTTTTCCGTGAGAAACCTTTCAGCCAACGGGTTTCACTCTCTATCACGTTCCAAAGATTTACTAATCCCAAACTGTTTTCGATTTATATTTCTTTGATTATCCTTAGAAATTGGATAAAAGTCAATAGAATATTTTAAATTATTGAAAAAAGAGCTAAATAGATTAGCTCTTTAAATGAGTTTTTTATACCATTGCGCTGCTGCCTCAACTTCATCAACGGTTAATTGATGTCCATTATGCTCCCAATGAAGATGGACCTTCGCCTGAGCCTGCTCCAACATCTTTTCGAGTTCACCTGATTCCAATGGTGAACAAATAGGATCATTTGTTCCAGCACCAATAAATACGGATGTTCCTGATAAATCAGGCAAAGAAATCCCTCTTAAAGGAACCATAGGATGATGGAGAATTGCTCCTTTTAAGGCATCTTGATAATGGAACAACAAACTGGCAGCAATATTCGCACCATTTGAATACCCAATCGCAATGACATTGTTTCGATCAAATTCATATTTTTTAGCTGCATCATCTAGAAATTCATATAATTCTTTTGTGCGAAAAATAAGATCCTCTTCATCAAAAATACCCTCCGCTAATCTTCGGAAAAAACGCGGCATCCCATTTTCAAGGACATTTCCACGCACACTTAGAAAAGAAGCCTCCTCATCGATTTTACCTGCTAAAGGAATCAAATCTAATTCTGTTCCGCCTGTCCCATGCAGCAATAAAAAAGTTGGTTTGCTTGCGTCTTTCCCTTTTTGAAAAATATGTTTCATCGTCGTCCGTCCCCTTCCTCAAGCTAAAAAGTTTCCTTACAGTTATTGTTAGAAACTTGGTCATTTCCTAATCGTCCTAAAATGTTCATCTTTTTTAAAAATATCTCGAATACGAGATAATAGTAATACTAAATGATTTTTCCGTCAACTTTTTTGAAACCTTTCGATAAATAATAAAAAAGCACCCACTCAATGCTTACGTAATTACTACTTTTAACAAAATACCAAGTGTGATTCCTAGAAACATTGAGGAAAGTGTTCCCAGCAGAAAATATTCTGCCCAGTCCCTGTCATCCATTTGTTTAAACCGGGCAATCGATTTGGCAGTGACAATAAATCCTATTGCTGGATAGGCACTATAAAACGTTAGCAATAAAACTAGTAATCTCTCAATATAGCCGATTAATTTGCCACGCGAAAGTTCATGCTTACTAAAAATAGTATAATTGTATACCTCAGTTAATCCGTTTTTACCCTTATGTACAATCTCTGCTTCATTTCGTTCATTTTTAAATGTATATTTCCCTTCAAAGGTTAAAAGCTGGTTGGGTAAGGTTCCTAGGAGAATTTTGATCATATGCCCGCTTACACTTGTTGCTAAGATGACAATGATGACTATAAATAGCACAGAATCAATAAAATTCAAGTCCGATTGCTTCTGAAAAAAACGTTCAATTTTAAAATCAAAACACAACTCACATACTAAAATAATTACTCCTAGATGCAGTAACTGATCTAGAACGAAGAAACCTAACCGCTTCATGTTTTCTTCGTTATTCATTTTTATATTTTCAAGCAGTTTAATCTTTAATAAATCCACCAAAAGATGCGTCAGCACGATAACAATCAAGGGGATTAATAGGTTTTTAAGGACATTCTCAACATTGAACTGGAAAATCCAGAAACTGATAAGGACAAGTGCAGTCATGAAAAAATGGTGAACGGAATGCTTTCGTAAATTCTTTCGTTTTTCAATGACCATGTCATCTGTTTGTAAATAAAAATCAGCAATTAAGTGTGCAATAACTAGACAGAAAAATAACATGGTTTCTCCTCTCTCTATGCTGGAATCTAAGAATCAATGAGTGTATTTATTCTTCCCTTCAAATCATTCTGGATGCTTTTGGTTAATTTTTCATTTATCTGTTGTGGAATGTTTGTAAATTCAGGGTAGGCCTTTTCCTGTAATGAATGCAGTATACTAATAATTTTTGAAAAAGTATCTAGGATTTCTTCACTATTTCCCTTTTTAAAATGGCTCGATATTGTAGGAGCCGTTCTCCCTAGAAGCTTACCAATCGCCTTTTGCTGATTTAAAATAAGGTAGAGCGAACATACGAGCTCCTGAATTTCCGTTTGACTCCTAATAAATTTTAGCTGCAAATTTAATAACGTATTCATCAGTTTCTCAAATTCATTTCTGAACTGGTGATAAGGTAAGGAGTAATCCATATCACTTGGGTAAAACTGGTCCAGTTCAAACTTAAATAGCGTTCTGTTCTTTTCTTGTTTTATTAAATCATTTGCATATCTTGCCTGTTTGACTAATGGATGGATCCATTTTTCAAGATCCACTTCCTTTAACTCTTTTTCAATATCACCAAAAGCCAAGCCAAAATAAGGCATATGATCCCTGTATCTCCATACCCTGCTTACAAAAAATGCAATCGTATAAGCGGTTGAATAACCAGGTCCAACAAAAATAATTTCATCTCCAGCACGATGCTTTATTTGGGAAGGACCAATATTCTTTGTCCAACAAGTGATCCTGTCGACTAACTCATCCAAATATACAGTGAGTTCCTCCCCCATTTTTTCTGATGAGGAATTGCTTACATCCAGAATAAAAATAGATATAGGATAATTCATTTTTTATCCCCTTTAACCAAATTAATTAGATTATATAATCTAATTTTAATTAAATTAGGTTATTATGTCAAACTATAGACAAATTAGTTCATTTAGTGAAATTATCATTCTGGTTATTTAAAAGTGGAGGGACTCCCCTCCACTCAAACTTATAATACAACTACTCCCGAGCCTGAAACTGTCCCATAAAATACTCACATACCTTCTCTGAATTGAGTCTGGCTGCAATATAAGGCGGTTGTACTCCTTTTGCCGCCTCCACCGGTAAACCTAACCACAAAAGCTGCTCATCAATCATGATAAATGGAAACGACAGGCTTTCGTTCAGCAATTGATTTGGTTGCAACTCCGTCCAAGGCTCTCCTGAAAAGACAGTTAATTTTACAGAATGGCTCCTATTTTTCAGCTTATCCTTCCATTGTGCGGAAAGAAATGTTTGTACTGGTAAAGAAATAATGATCGATGATCTAGCAGAATCAATGTCTCTGAATACTTTCTCTAACTTAAGTGCATGGATCCATTGCAATCTTGGGTGCTGATCCTTTATCCATTTTCCAATATCCTTTGTCCCGATAGTTTGCTGATTTCTTTCTTGATGTTCTACAAGCTGACGCATTGTTTTACGATTATAGACATGCTTCCGGATAAAGGATTGATTGCTGACATGAATGAACTTTCCCTTCGTTCTTGTGATCGCAACATTGATCAACCGTTCACTATCCTTGCCAGTTAGAAGCATCCCAGCCCGTGTTTGTGGCTCACTGTCAACGGTGTCAAAAACCATGACATCACGCTCACTGCCTTGGAATCTGTGTACGGTCGCAGCAATAATATCGGCTGCTAAGAGTTCTTGTTCATATAAATCTGATAGAATCAGCTCCATTAAATTGGCTTGAGCGCGGTATGGTGTGGCATATCCAATCGATCTTGACCCAGCCTGGTAGGATTCATGAATTAATTGAAAAGACAATAATACCTGCCACAAATTCAACCGTGAATTTGACCCCTTTTCTGTCATGCAATGTGCCCCAAGATGACTTGTATCAAGAAGTACCGCTGCCATCCCTGGAAAAGGCGCAAGGTCGACGATTCTTTTTCTACTTTTTAGTACACTTTCATGATCCCCCACAAGCGAATGATAAATGGTCTGATTCGTAAACGCAGAAATATCCGGGTGCATTCTCCGTTGCTCTTTTAATAAAAATAAGTGCGGATGAAGCATCCCATTCTTTACCCAATCGACAACGCCTGCCCGGTGGAAGATGTCCTCTTTTAGCCACATCGTGACTATCGGATCTCGAGAGGAGGCAATTGGAGGTAATTGTTTAAAATCGCCACAAATAATGACACGCTTTCCGAGTGAAGCAGCGAATGCCGCCTGAGGAACATAAGCCATGCTTGCCTCATCAAGGATTACAATCTCAAATTCTTTTTCATAGATGGCTGCATCACCCGCTGCCTTAGCCAATGTTGTCCCGACAATAAACGCATCCTTGATAAATTCAAGTTCCTTATGGCGAATCTTTTCGAGGACCCTGGCAATCTTGGTCTCAAGCTCTAGCAATTGATTTGTGTCCCTTTTACTAAAAGAACGGGCGATATCCTGTTTTAATTTCCGTCTTTCCTCTATTAAAGTTTCTTTATCTTCCGCAAGCTGAGGATCCTCTTTCAGAAGGAGTTGACTTGTTGTAACCGCTTCATGATTGGCGAGTTGCTCTCCTGTATTGAAACCATAGCGGAGCACATCCCCTTCTTGGAAACGTCCCTTCTTATTAATAAAGGTCGAAATCTCACTAATTAGAACATCAACTGCTTGGTTACTGTGTGATAAAATCAACACTTTTTTTTCCTGAAAATACTTATTAGCAGCTACACGAGCCAAGGTGTAGGTTTTACCTGTTCCAGGTGGGCCCCAAACGAAGGTAACGGGGTTGTATTTGGATCGTAAAACTAACTCATGAACATTGCTTTTACTTTTTTCCATCGGATGCTTAGCAGGCATCGAAGGGTCCATCAACCGTTTCACTCTGATTCGTTTTTGCTTATTTTTTTTCATCTCATCGAGACGTTCAATGAGCTGTTCTAGGAGCTCCCAAGGATCGTGAAAAAGCTGCGCTTCATGGATTAAATCTCCGAAAGATTGCTCCAAGGAGAGCATCACTCCTTTACCTTCTGAAGAAAGGACTCGTCCACTCAGTTTCATGCTTCCCCATTCAAGTCGAACCTGAGACCCAATCGGTATACGGATAGAAATAGCGGTATCAAAGTAGTATGTATAGGAACCTTCCGTTGAAAGCAACCTGCCATTTGAAACTTGAAATTTATTACTGCCAAATTTTTTTAAATGGAATATTTCATTTTGAAGTGCCTGCTGCCACTCTTTAATAAAATTTATCACTTTCATAAAAATAATCCCTTCTATATGCATATTCCCTACATATCTTTAATAAAAAAGACCATTGCGCTGCTTCCGAATATTATACATTAAATATATATGGAGGGATATTTCTTATGAGTAATTTTGATTTTCTACAAATAAGCCGGAATTTTAAGAGTTATTATCAAACCCTACGGGATGTCCATTATTATCTAACGAATGATTCTGATTTAAGTGAGGAGGAATTGCAAGCCGTTTCTAAGGTATTGAGTAAATTAATTTATGGATTTATTCGTATTAAAGGAACATCTTTTAGAGAAATGGACCGCGAACAGTTCGAACAAGAATTTAATCTATTTCATCAGGATTTTCTAAAAGTCATCCAAACTAGCGGTGAAAATTATGTGGACTTTGATCAATTCACTGCTCTAATTGATGAAATAATTGGTATCGCTGTTAAGAGGACAAATGCACTTGGAAAAATTATAAAAGTAAAACAACAACCTTTAATCGAAGATGACGAAATGATTGAAGTAACTGAGGATGAAGCGGAATTAAGTAATGAAATTGAGGACAATGTTGCCGATGAAGAAGTGGTGGTTGAGGTGATCGAAGTAATGGATGAAATTAAAGAGGAAGTACCTGAAGTTAGAACTAATAGTTCTGAATTAAAAACTTTTAATACTGAATTAAAAGCTTTTAATACTGAATTTAAAACTCTAAGTCCTGATGTCGAAACTCTAAGTACTGAGGTTGAAACTCTAAGTACTGAGGTTAAAACTTTTAGTACTGATCTAGAAAATTTGAGTATTGATGTTGAAGGTGTCCAAGATGAAACTGGAAATGCTAAGAACAAAAAGCCGCACCAGGATATTGAAGTGGTAGTAGCTGATGTAGTTAAGGAGGTTAAAGTGGCGCCTGTGATGCCTAAAAAAGTGAAAAATAATTTTGTGGATGCTGCCCCAGTTGTTAATACCTTTACCGATTATGAAAGTAGTGACGATTTCCGGTTTCGACCTAGAAGGAGAAAAAATAGATAACCTCTGAAAAAAAGAACCCATGAAATTTACATTTGTAAATACATGGGTTCTTTTTTTATTTTTATCTAATTTTCTGAAGTGACTCCGTAAGTGTTTTGATCAGGAAGGTTAAATCTACCTGCTTAATCGTTAATGGCGGTGCCAATGTTAATACATTGTTATATCCTGCTACTGTTGCGCCATTTTTTCCGATGATAATTCCTTCCTGCTTACAATTGGCGATAACCTGATTGACAAGGTCATTCTCCAATGGTTCCTTGGTCCGCTTATCCTTTACTAATTCAATTCCGATCAATAACCCTTTTCCACGAACATCGCCAACATGGGGATGATCTTGTAAAAGATTCTTCAAATCATTTAAGAGTTGCTCCCCTAAATCACGGGAACGATCAAATAATTTTTCATTTTCCATAATTTCAAGGTTTTTTAAGGCGAGTGCACAAGCAGCTGGATTTCCTCCAAACGTATTGACATGGCGGAAGTAATCATACTCCTCTGTGCCTTTAAATGCTTCGTAAATGTCTTTACGGACAGCTGTAGCGGAAAGGGGCAGGTACGCACTGGTAATCCCTTTTGCCATCGTTATGATGTCTGGCTTCACGCCATAGTTCATATACCCGAATGGCTTTCCTGTACGGCCGAAGCCACAAATAACCTCATCGACAATGAGCAGTGCCCCGTGTTTTTCACATACCTCTTTTGCCGCTTTCATATAGCCATCGGGCGGAATGAGGACACCACCTCCGGTAATAATCGGTTCCATAATCATTGCCGCAATTGTTTCACTTAACTCCCATGTCATGGTCCGGTCAATTTCTTTGACGGAAGACAATTCCTTCGGATCTCCTACATTCGTATCATCCCGGTAGGAATCCGGTGGTGAGACATGAATAAAACCTGGTGCAAGCGGTTCGTACTTGTATTTTCTTTGCGCCTGCCCGGTGGCAGCCAAGGCCCCCATAGAATTCCCGTGATACGCTCGATAGCGGGAGATAATTTTGTAACGATTATGTTCACCCTTTTGCTGATGGTATTGTCTTACTATTTTAAAGGCGGTTTCGTTTGCCTCAGAGCCGCTATTTGAGAAAAAGATGACATATTCATCACCT
Source organism: Bacillus sp. ISL-77 (assembly GCF_018613105.1). NCBI lineage: Bacteria > Bacillati > Bacillota > Bacilli > Caryophanales > Bacillaceae > Bacillus > Bacillus sp. ISL-77. The sequence continues at coordinate 28,898 of NZ_JAGGQY010000033.1, read as the reverse complement.
AACATCTGATTCAGCTTTTCTGCTAGTTTAATTGCTGGAACATGGCTTTGTGAAAGTGGAAAATAGGCCATTTCCTTCAGTTGTTCATAGGCCGCTTCGGCAAGCTCGGTCCTGCCATAACCGACGTTCACACACCAAAGGCCTGCCATCGCATCTAAGTAACGTTTCCCGTCGGCATCAGTCACCCATGACCCTTCAGCCTTGGCTGCAACGATTGTGGCTTTAGGGTTATAAGGCTTCATTGAGTGCCATACATATTTATCATCCTGTTCCAATAAAGTTTCCTGAGGACGACTTGTTTGAACCATCGTGCTTCCCTCCATTTCAAATTATGGTGCCTGACACCAAAAGTAATATTGCCACTTGCTTAACCGTCAAAACGAGAGGTAATCATTTTTTTGCGCGTATAGAAATTTAAGCCGTCTTTCCCGTTTACATGCATGTCACCATAGAAGGAATCCTTCCAGCCCGAAAATGGGAAGAATGCCATTGTTGCTGGTACGCCAACATTTATGCCAAGCATACCTGCTTCTGCTTCTTCACGGAATTGACGGATCGCTTTCGCATTGTTCGTATAGATGGTTGCGCCGTTGCCATACCTGGACTTTCGAATATATTCCAACCCTTCGTCTAAATCATTGGCACGTAGGAGACTTAATACCGGGGCAAAGAGTTCCTCCTTGGCAATTGTCATTTCAGGTGTGACGTGATCAAAAATAGTAGGTCCCAAGAAATTTCCTTCTGGGAGCTCATCCATTTCTCTGCGTCCATCCCTAATCAAATCAGCGCCTTCCGCAAGCCCATTTTCAATATAGCCAAGTACTTTTTCACGGTGTTCCCTACGGATAATCGGTGTTAATAACACTTCATCATCCATTCCGTTACCAATGATAAGTTCATCTGCCTTTTTCTTTAATGCGGCTACAAACGGCTCATTATCACCGACAACAACAACTGCACTGCAGGCCATACAACGTTGTCCCGCACTTCCAAACGTAGAAGTTATCACATGTTGGACAGCCTTATCCATATCTGCATCAGGCATGACAATATGATGATTTTTAGCTCCAGATAGGGCTTGAACTCTCTTTCCTTCTGCAGCAGCTCGCTGATAAACATACTTTGCAACAGGTTGTGAGCCAACAAATGAAATGGCCGCAATGTCCTTATGCTCGAGTAAGCCATTGACAACATCATGAGCACCGTGGACCACATTTAACACGCCTTTTGGTGCACCAGCTTCCATGAACAACTCTGCTAATCTATTAGCTAATATTGGTGTACGTTCAGATGGCTTTAGCACAAACGTATTACCACAAGCGATCGCTAGCGGGAACATCCATAGCGGGACCATCATCGGGAAGTTAAAGGGTGTAATCCCGCCGACAATCCCTACAGGGTATCGGAACATTTCGGAATCAATATCTTCAGCAATACCTGATAACGTTTCTCCCATCATTAAGGTTGGAGCACCTGATGCAAATTCAACACACTCAATCCCGCGCTGGACCTCACCGTAAGCTTCTTTGTATGCCTTTCCATTTTCTAGCACAATTAATCTTGCTAATTCTTTATGGTTTTCAGTTAACAGATGGTGGTATTTAAAAAGAATTCTGGCTCTTTTTGGAACCGGGACATTTTTCCACTCCTTAAAAGCAGCCTTAGCCGCTGCTACTGCTAGATTTACATCCTCTTTCGTTGACACAGGTACCTTTGTTAACAGCTCATTCGTAGCAGGATTGGGTACATCTAGTGTTTGGACGCTGTTCGAGTTCACCCATTCACCGTTAATGAAATTCTTTAAAATGGCCGTATCTTTTTTTATTACACTCATATATATAACCTCCTAATTTTTTTATATATAGTGTTTTGAATTTTCTACCTTGATAGCCTTATAATCTCATTATCTCGTATCTAAACCATGCTTTCATTAGACAAAATGTTAATTGAGGCGAAACAATTCTTTGACGATTTGAATAGTAATTGGACATTTATTCTGTTTTTCTGAAACTGGTATTGCTTGTATTTTGTTGGGAAGCTGATAAGTAATCTTGGACAAGAAGCATGAATTCGATAGCTACTCGTTTTTCATGATCCATAAAGTCTTCTCCCAGAATGTTTTCAAGCTTTTGCAGGCGATGGTACAGTGTTTGCCTGACAATAAAAAGCTTGCTTGCGGCTTCTTGTTTTGATCCATTACATTCTAAATAGACCTTTAATGTCTCTAGCAGCTTGCCATTATATTTTTGATCATATTGAATAACAGGCTGTAAATACTCTGCTGCAATCTCTTTTAGGTTAACGTGTTTACTCATTTGTGAAATAAGACGATATAAATGCAGATCCTCATAAAAATAATAGGTCGCTTTATTGGTCATCTTTTGCTGTATTCGCTGAGTTTCCTTCGCTGTGAGATAACTTCTATGTACTTCATTAAAATTTCCAATAAAATTTCCTACTGCAATCAAGATTTTTGCTGAGCACTGTTTTCTAATAAACTCTGATTCGGTAATGGATTCAATTGCCTTCTTAATCCGTTCCTTTACATTCTTTTTCGTCCGATTATTTACAAGAATGAATGTAAGCTCATTCCTTTTTTCAACAGGAAACACAGTGAAGCCATTCTGTTCAAATACCGAGCGAAATAATAACTTTAAATAGGTAACATCTTGGGTTATTTTTTCTTTTAGAGGAATAAGCTTTGTGATTAAGACCACTGCTTCATTCGTTTTTGTTTTTATCCCGTTCTGGGTAAAATATTCACTAATGCTTTCGAGTGAATGTTCACCCTCAAGCCAGCCGTAAAGCCACTCAAACTCCTCGACGCGCTTTTTTTCTTCGACATACATTTCCCTTAATAAATGCTGGGCCAGTGCTGTTGCGGTACGATCCAAAATCAATAAATCGTATTCACTGATAGGGATATCCTCTGAATAAATAAATAACTCTGCATATTCTTGACCAAATAAGAATATAGGGGCAGACGCTATATGATCACATGGGTGTATTTCGGTCCCTTCAAGCTGGGTCATTAGTTTTTTTTGTTCTGCTTGACTAATTTCCGGGACAAATTCATAGTCCAGATTCTTTAAGCGGAAAATAATTTGTAAATCCAATGCAGAAAAAATGCATTGAAGAATATCACCATAACTCTCCATCGTTAGAAGTCGTTTATTTAAGCTTTGCGAGTAATGCTCTAAATCTGAAATCTTCTGGTATTGCTGGTTAATAATGATTGAGTGGATGTCTTGAGTAATTTTCACAAACGGAACTTCCTGTGTGAAAATAATAATCGGAAATTGATGTTCATTAGCAATATCTATGACTTCCGCTGGGATGGCTGTCATGTATGTCCCCATTTCAATACATAAACCAGCTGCATTGTTTTCAAGAAATTCCATTACCATCGAAACAAATAAATCGGTATTATCTTTCCAGGCAACACCTGTTGCTAGAATAAGTTCATCTCCATTAAGAAGATTTCGAATACTGGTGACCTCGACGATATGAACCCATTTGACGAATCGATGAATACCGTCTTCCCCAGCGATAACCCGTGCATGTTCAAAATGCTTTCGATTTAAAATATCTGCCACCGTTAATTGAAAATGTTCTTTCATCATTTGGCTCTCCTCGCAAAAGTGAAAACAGAATAATAGGTGAAAAAGGATTGGTCCTGCAACCAATCCTTTCACTATATTTCTAGAGTATTATCGGGAAGTATACTTTTATTTCACTAAGCATTGACTCAAATTCATTACGATCTAGAAAGTCTTCAGACTGCCAATTTTCCATGATCCAGGCCACTAATTCTTTAGGAGAGTTGAAGTACTCACCGCTAGAATCAGATTTTCGTATCGTATAACGTCCATTGTCTTCATCTATTGTGACTACACAAGGGTACGCATTATCCTTTGATCTTAAATAGAATTCCAAACTTCCCACCCCTAATATTATCTTTTAACACTTAGCACTCACGAACTTGTGTGATTCTGTTTCAATAAAAGACTAGTAAAATATTTTCGTGCATTTGCTGTTCCAATCAAAAGTGTTTCAAATACATTTCCTTTGGGATGTAAAAATTCAACAGTAGCCCCATTTAAATGTTCTTTAACCCCATTAATTCGATAGCCTTTCTGAATAAAGAAATCAATTTTGTCTCTTTCATCTAGAAATTGCTGATAATCTGACATCCAATCTCCCCCTTTTAATTTCATAAACTATTTGTTATATCCTGTTTTGTTTAATATAAATCTACATTATTTGGAATTTCCTCCATTACTGTTTCAAATGCGTTTTCTTCAATTACCCAATCCCGGCCAACGGAAATACCTAAATATTTCTCGTCGCTCGGATCCACGATTTCTGCCTGAGGATACTTTTGGAACCACCAGTATTTGGCGAGCACATAATACACCCCAGCACCAATGATAAAACCAACTAAAAACCCATAATTCGGAACAAAGTAAGCTGCTACTGCCCCAATAATCCAGGCAATAAATCCAGCTAAATTTACTCCGCCCATATATTTAAATTGGCCATGGTTCTCGTATAATTCTGTTACATTTACACGTCTTTTCCGAAGCAGATAATAATCAGCAAACAATATACCGACTATTGCTGCTAGAATACCTCCGACAAAGAGAAGAACTTGAATAATAACATCAAACAACTGCCATGGCTGAACAATAGTTCCGACAATTCCAGCAGTGATGACCCCTGCCCAAAATGGGAACTTCGGACCGCCCACGTTTGAAAAAATGGTTGCTGCTGGCACAACATTTGCTGCCGTATTGGTCGACCACTGGGCTAGGACAATCATTAACAGTAATATAGCAAGGATAAAGCCGCTTGCTGCCTTTTGGAGTGCGACCACTGGATCAGCGTTTAATACGGCAATATAGGAAACCGCACCAATGACAATCATAAATGTTTGTGTAAGTGGCATTGCGACAAGGTTCCCCATTAAAGAAGCTCTATTTCGCTTAAACCAGTTCTTTTCATTTTTTGGTGCCTTGATGAAGCGTGAAATAGTGGGAATATCTGCACTTAATGTCGCCCAAAAACCCATATTACTAAAAATAACAACTAAAAAGGCTGAAAAAGCAGCGCCGCCGGTTACAGGGGACTCGACCCAACTCCAGACCTCTCTGCCTGCAGCTGTTGCCTGATCTGATAATGACACATACATCCATAGTGAAATAATCAGAATAATAGGTGCGGCTAAATCGGCAAATCGCTCAATCGATTTTATACCAAGTGCAGTATTAATCAGTTGAACCGCCGCAAAGATTAGAAAGCAAACAAACCAATTATCAAAGCCAAATAAAATATTTAAGATACCATTCATCGCCGTCGAGCCAAAGTAAGTATTTACGCCGAACCACATCGATGCCGTTATTCCTCGGGTAATAGAAGGGATATGGGTTCCGATTGTTCCAAACGGTGCTCTCATATAAACAGGGAAGGACAAGCCATGTTCAATTCCGATATCTGAGATCAATGAAATGAAAAATCCAATCGCAAGACTTCCAATGATCGTTGCCAGAATGACCCATGGTAAAGATAAACTCTTAACCCCTGCTCCACCAATCGCAAAGGTGGCAAGTACGACCACCATTCCTACCCACATAAACGAGTAACCTAATTTAGTGATTGTCCTGTCCTTATGGTGAATCGGTAATAAATCTGGTGATTTTAAGTGGCTTTTTTTCATGTGAACACTCCTTGTTTTCGGTTTGATTTTCTAGAATCCTAGACAAATTCAACAAACGGTCAACAAACAATTAATAAGGCAATTGCTCAGCAAATCTGAGCAATTGCAAATAGGAGTAGTTCGATTAGTGTTTGAGTGAAACTAAGATAATTAGCTAGATAGATAGTGTTTCACTTTGGTTTACTAGTGTATTTTTATTATATTTTGCCCTCTTCAAATATTGGCCAGAACCTGGTTTTCCAACAAATTGCTTGTCGCGAACAACAAATTCCCCACGAGACAACACCGAAACAGGCTCGCCGGTTACCTTCATACCTTCAAACGCATTGTAGTCAACAGCCATATGATGTGTTTCGGCCGAAATCACACGTTCGATATTCGGATCAAAGATAACAAGGTCTGCATCTGCACCGATGGTGATTGTCCCTTTTTTCGGGAATAATCCAAAAAGCTTTGCGCTGCGGGTTGAGGTAATATCAACAAATTGATTCAGACTAATCCGTCCCTTCTTCACCCCCTCAGAGAATAAAACCGACAAACGATCTTCAATAATTGGACCGCCGTTCGGTATTTTAGTAAAATCATCTCTTCCTAAATCCTTTTGCCCTTTAAAATCAAAGGAACATTGGTCAGAACCAATCGTTTGCAATTGACCACTCTTCAAAGCATTCCAAAGAACATCCTGATTCCACTTCTCTCTTAATGGCGGTGACCAAACATATTTAGCCCCTTCAAAATTAGGCTTTTCTAAATAGCTTTGATCAAGGACTAAATATTGAGGACAGGTTTCTCCCCAGACATCAAAGCCCTTGCTTCGGGCTATCGCTATTTGTTCCACTGCATCTGCACAGGAGACATGTACTACATATAGCTGTGAATTGGCAAGTCCCGTGAATTTTGCTGCACGCCCTGTAGCTTCGCCCTCTAATTCCTGCGGTCTCGTTAGTGCGTGATAAATCGGGGCCGTTTTCCCTTCATCAAGGGCTTTTTTCGTTAAGTAATCAATGACATCCCCATTTTCTGCATGGACCATGACCAAGGCTCCGTGTTCTTTTGCAGAGATAAGTGTCTTGAACAATGTTTCATCATCCGCTTGAAATACATTTTTGTAAGCCATAAATACCTTAAAAGAGGTAATTCCTTCTTCAGTAATAACTTGAGGGAGCTCACTGAGAACATTCTCGTTGATTTCTGAGATCATTAAGTGGAAACCATAATCAATAACAGCTTTTTCTCCTGATTTATCATGCCATGTTTGAATCGCATTTTTCAGCGGCTCCCCCTTATTGGTTAAGCAAAAATCAATAACCGTTGTCGTTCCGCCAAAGGCAGCAGCAATGGTCCCTGATTCGAAATCATCCTTTGTCACCGTTCCACCAAATGGCATATCGAGATGGGTGTGTGGATCGATCCCTCCTGGAAAAACAAAACAGCCTTTCGCATCGATTATTTCCGCGCCAGTCACTGATAGATTCGTCCCGATTAGTGATATTTTACCATCTTCGATTAATATTTCTGCTTGGTATGTGTCTGTAGCCGTGACAATGGTCCCGTTTTTGATAATTTTTTTCATGAATAATTCCCTCCAAATCTTCTACTTGGTTAGATCTGCTTTACATTCTACAACTCCACTTAAGGCAGCCTGTCGTTCATTCCAAGTCATCGGCGGCAGTTCTCTTGCTGCTTCGACCATATCAATCGCCCCATCTACAGGACATACGATCGAACATAAATTACAACCGACACAATCCTCTTCCCTCACTTTGAGGAAGCTCTTTCCATTTGCGTCCGTCAACATATCGATACATTGATGCGAGGTATCTTCGCAGGCGATATGGCACTTATTGCAATTGATACAAACCTCGGTATTGATTTTTGCGACGATATTGTAATTTAAATCCAAGTTGCCCCAATCGGAGTATTTAGGGACGGATTTCCCAATGATTTCAGAAACAGAATCAATCCCTTTACTATCTAGATAATTGCTTAATCCTTCAATCATGTCCTCAACAATTCGGAAACCATGGTGCATGGCGGCCGTACAAATTTGAACGCCTGTCGCTCCCATCAACATAAATTCAACGGCATCCCTCCAATTGGAAATACCGCCAATCCCCGAAATTGGCACGTTAATATGCGGATGTCTAGCACATTCAGCGACCATATTTAAGGCAATCGGCTTAACTGCAGGTCCGCAATAGCCGCCGTGTGCTCCCTTCCCAGCCACATGTGGAATGGTATTCCAAGAATCTAGGTCGACGCCCATGAGGCTATTAATCGTATTAATCATACTGATCGCATCAGCACCACCGTTGCAAGCAGCTTCAGCTGTTGCAGTAATATCAGTGATATTTGGCGTTAATTTTACAATAACAGGTGTCTTAGCAACTTCTTTCACCCAAAAAGTCTGACGCTCAACAAGTGCAGGGACCTGGCCCGAAGCCGAACCCATGCCGCGCTCTGCCATCCCGTGGGGACATCCAAAATTCAACTCAAGTCCATCAACACCGACATCCTCCACACGTTTAACGATTTCATGCCACTTTTCCTGCTTTGGTTCCACCATTAACGAAGCAATGATCGCATGGTTAGGAAATCGCTTTTTGGTTTCATAGATTTCTTTTAAGTTGACATCTAAAGGTCGGTCGGTGATTAGTTCAATATTATTGAAACCGGCCACCCTTTGTCCGTTAAAACTAATTGCAGCAAACCTTGATGATACATTCAAAATAGGATCGCCCAATGTTTTCCAGACTGCCCCACCCCAACCAGCTTCAAAGGCTCTCTGTACCTGATAGCCAGAGTTGGTAGGCGGTGCTGATGCCAGCCAGAACGGGTTAGGAGATTTAATCCCTGCAAGATTAATACGTAAATCAGCCATCTATTTTTCTCCCCTTTTTATCAAATAAGAAGTTATTTTGCCGTTCCGACATAAGAATATTGTTTATGAATGGAATAGGCCACATCTTTTCCCTGTTGCGCAGCGGTTACGACCATGGCGTCCCCATTCCCTTTACCAAACACAACATCGCCGCATGCAAACACTTTGGGATTAGAGGTTTGGAAGGTTTCTTTATCTACCTTGACAACCCCGCCATCATGGCTAAGATCGAACCCTTCAATTAATTTCAGGTGTCTGGTTTGCCCGATTGCTTTTACCACAGCATCGACAGGAAGCACATATTCGGATCCCTCGATTGCTACAGGTCTGCGCCGTCCATCTTTTTCTGGGTCCCCCAGTTTCATTTTGATACACTCTATTCCGGTTACCTTCCCGGTTTCATCACCGATAATCCTTTTTGGTGCTGTTAACCAGCGGAATTCCACACCGTCTTGTTTGGCAAAATCATATTCAAATTCATAGGCCGTCATTTCTTCTTCCGTTCTCCGGTATAAGATTTTGACGTTTTCAGCTCCTAACCGAACGGAACAAGTCGCACCATCAATCGCGGTATTCCCAGCACCAATTACGACAACCCGTTTTCCAACAAACTCTTCGGATAACTGGCCACTTTTTGTTGCCTTGACAAATTCAATCGCATCAAATACACCCGCTAAGTTTTCGCCTTCAACTCCCAGGTTTGGAACATGTGCCATACCTACTGCCAATACTACATAATCAAAATTTTCAGTAATTTCTTCCGCTGAAATATCCTTGCCGACCATTGTGTTCGTTTTAATGGTTACATTCAATTTCTCAACCTGCTCTACTTCCCAGAAGGAAATTCTTTGAGGTAAACGGAAAGAGACAATTCCATACGTATTTAAGCCGCCTGCTTTCTCGGCCCCCTCAAATATCGTAACCTCGTAACCCAATCTCGCCAGTTCCCTTGCCGCCGATAGTCCAGCCGGACCACCGCCGATGACAGCAACTGTTCGTCCATTCGCTTGACCTGGTCGAAAAAGTACTTGATCATTTGTCATTGCCCAATCCGTAGCATATCTTTGTAAATTGCCTATCATAATCGGCTTGGTTGAATGATTTAGGACGCAAGCTCCTTCACATAGTTCATCCGTTGGACAAACCCTAGAACAGCTTGCACCAACTGGATTTGAGGACATGATTGTTTTAGCAGAACCTAGTAAGTTTCCTGAGGCAATTTTTTTAATAAAGGTTGGAATATCAATACCTGTCGGGCAGGCCTTTATACATGGAGCATCATAGCAATAGAGGCATCGATTGGATTCTTCAACAGCTTCTTGGTTTGTCAGTCCCTGCTCCACCTCTAGAAAGTTCTGATCAAGATTGGATAAGGAAATACGCTGCATTTTTTCATTCGCCAAAGAGAAGCCCTCCTTCTTATATGAATGGTTTACGGCCAATACATATGGAATAAATAAATTATTTAAGTGCTGATCTTTAAAATGTAAGCGCTTTAATAAACTGATATTACCAAAAAGGGACCAACTCCTTTAGTCAATTATCTATTTTGCAGAAAATTCTGCATCTTATTATAATTATACAGACTGATTTTAGACATTTCACCTAACAATCTGTAAATTGATGCAAGCATTTAATTAATCATTATGTAAAAAGAAAGTAGTTTACTATGAATGCAACCCAAGGGGAGTATTGTTGTCAGGTGAAAATTGGAAATGATAAAGAATTTTGGATATAGTTTTATCAGCGGGCAGATTTCTTGTACACTTTTCTGAATTCTTTTTCAATTTAACACAATGATACCAAAAATATTGTAAAAAGAAATCGAATTGTCAATCTTTCTTACATGCTTTATTTGTTCAGTTTCTAAAGTCTAATCCGTAAAGTATTACTTACCTAACAATACATCATCCTTCTAAGGACCACTGGCTTCTAATGAAACAATCTTAAAAAACTTCTCGACATTTTCTACGAAAGTGGAGGAATCTACACCTTTTTTATAAAAAAAAGTGTACCAACCATTTATTGAAGGTACACCCAGCCATGTTTAACTCTGAAAATATTTAGACAACTCGATAACCATTGCTCCCATTCTCTCATTTTCAGGAACAAGGATCCGTTCTACCCCTTGCTCTTTTAATGCTGCTGCGGTTACTTTTCCAACGGCTGCAGCTACTGTTTTTTGTTTGAAGGAATCAATGATGTCTGTCAAGATTTCATGTTCTCTTGCATAATCAAAAAGCGAGTGAACCTGGGTTGCCGTAGTAAAGCATACCGCGTCACATTCCTCGGACTGAAGTTCATTACATAACTTTGCCACTATCTCTTTTTCAGGTGCTATATGCTGGTATGGGAGTAACTTCTGGACAGTGGCACCGCGATCTTTGAGAAATTTTGTTAATGCTGGTGCTGTTTCCCCGTGAAGTTGTAACATAACTCTTTTTCCAGAGAGATCTACGGTTTCGAGTGATTGAGCTAAACCCTTTGTTGTTCCATCCTCATCGACAACGATTGGTTTAATCTCATATTTCTTTAATGCAGATAGTGTTTTATAGCCTCTAGATGCTATCTTTGCTTCACGAAGGTTCTTTAAAAAGGACTCTTTTAATCCAAGCTTTGTTGCTAAATCCACAAGTGTCTCAAAACCAATCCCCGTTGTGAAGATCACCCAATCGGCACCTTTCTGTACAAATTCGCGTAAATCAGGTTCCACTTCCTTTTCTGCTAAAAATACAGTCCCTTGCAGGGTACGGACTAGAGGAACACCTCCTTGTTTTCCAATTATCGTACTTATTTCTTCTATTTTTCGCGAACCGCAAATGACGACTCGCTTTCCAGTTAAACCCTTTTCCATTGCACTAACCTCTCAATTCTTATTATTTTTTTTCTCTTGCGATTCGTTCAATCTCATGTGAAGGATAAATGTTCACGCCACTTTTATCAGTCTGGGCCACGGCTGCCATTGCTGCAGCGACGTTCCTTGCTTCAATCGCTTTATAAGGCCGTAATGGGCCAATCATAAGTAAATTTAAAATGGCACTTGCTTTTTCCGCAATTCTTTCCCCAAAACGAAACTCTGTCCGCTCTCCTAACAATAGTGATGGCTTGAAAATATGAACTGATGGTATAATTAACTTACGTAGAGCTTCCTCCACTTGTCCCTTCACTTGATTGTAGAAAATCAATGATTTAGAATTTGACCCCATCGCTGTTATTATGAGAAATTTCTCTACACCACTTTTTGATGATATTTTTGCTGCCTCGACCGGATATTTATAGTCTACTTTTCGAAAAGCTTCCTTGCTTTTTGCCTTTTTAATAGTAGTTCCTATACAGCAAAAAACATCTGTTACCTGAAACAATTCTTGGTATTTATGCAGCTGATCAAAATCAACAATATGTTCTTCACATGATGGATCATTGAATTCAATCGGTCTTCGTACTAACAAATGGATTTTTTCATAATTATTTTGTTGGATGAGGGTTTTTACTAATTCATTTCCTACTAGTCCGCTAGCACCTAGAACAAGTGCCGTTTTATTTCCGATACTCACAATATATCCCCTTTCTATCCAACCATTTATCTCAAAATTTCTTTAACAAAAGAGATAAGATATTATTTATATCGGTATCATTAAGATTATTACACAATCCTCGTGAATAATGAAGAATATTAATCCTTAGATGTATAATTTTGACTCTGTATCTTACTCTAAAAGGAAGATACAAAATTCAATGAGGTAAATATGGAAGATCACGATAAAGTTGTCAATATAATAGATTATTTTTGTTCAATTATTTTTTCCTTGGACATACTGAGGATGTGAAAAATTTTTTAAGGAGGAACATGGATGACTAACGATTTCCAATTTAGTAATTTTATTAATGATGTATCGCTGCAAACAAAAATGGAGAATGTGTGGAGTAATACTTGTGGTTCATGGGAGAATTGCAACGAAGAAACGATTCAATCTTTCCTAGCCCAGTGCCTCGATTATAATATTGACCCACAGTACTGCATGAGTTGGGTTGAACAACATAAGGAAGAAATACCCAATTGGACTAATGTCTCGGAAACATCGCTAGGCTGGGTAAACCAGCACACATCAACGGGTTCAGCCATTTCGATTACAGAGCAGGATTTTAGTTGATTTTTAGGGAGGGGGTAAAACCCTCCCTTTTCATTTACCGTACAGAGAAAATTTACGATCCCTTGGTAAATGGAAGTCTTTTCATTTACCCAAAAATAAAAAAAGTGCTTCTGTGGTCATTTAAATCTATGAATCAAATCTACTAACCTTTCTAATCCATCGAGCAGTCTTGGTGAGGGGCGGCAGTACAGTTCTTCCTCAAGAATGAGAATTTGGTCATCACTTTTAAATCCTAGTTCTTCAAATCCCGTTCTCTTTTTTACAAGGCTTTTTTGAATCTTATCTTTCCTCACTCCTACCCAAGCAAGACAAATAAAATCGGGCTTGCGACTTATTACATCTTCCCATTCCGTTTGAACACTGGCCAATTCAACATTCTCAAAAATGTTCATTGCCCCAGCAGCTTCGGAAATCTCCGTGAGCCAGTTTATTTTTCCTGGTGTGAAAATCGGCTTTGGCCACCATTCCCAGTACAAACGTGGTCGGTAACTTTGATTTGCACTCTGCTTTTTTACTTTTTCAAGCCGGGAACGAAATTGCCGTGCCACCTCCACTCCCCGTTCACGTTCGCCAAGAACTTCAGCCGTTGTGATTAAATCGTTTTCAATATCTGTTAGTGATTGTGGATTTAAAACAAGATGGGGGATTCCTCGTTTCTTTAGAGCTTCAACATTTTTTTCCATCCCTGGAACACTTAAGGAGGCCAGGACCATATCTGGCTCAAGGTGTTCAACCAAATCCATGTTAATCGATAAATCGGGACCTAACTTAGGCAGACTTTCGATTGAGGCGGGCCAATCGGAAAAGTCATCCACCCCTACTAATAAGTGTGTTAAACCCAGATATTCCATGACTTCGGTATTACTAGGGCACAAGGAAATGACTCGCATGATCTACCATCTCTCCTCTCATTTTAGCTATAGCAAAAGAATCATAAAACGCATGGATGGAATATCATCCATGCGCTTTTGGGTATTTTTATTTCCTTTCCCCTTCTACGGCCTCAACCAACTGAAATAGAAAGCTATAAATGAGCTGGAACGCCTCACCTATGGATATCTCTTCGTTAAAACCTTCCACATAGTTTAGGGCAAAATTCAAATTCCATAATCCATCTTCCAAGCTGAACATTAAGTCGAATTTTGCTTCATCCCCGTGTAATTGGGTATTTAAATTTTCCTTTAACGCTTTTTCAAATTTCTTTTGTAGTTTTAATCCCAACATTACATCGTATGTCCCAAATACATCGTCCGCTTCTAATGAAACAGCCTCGACACCAATTAAATCAAACCAATTGGACTCTAAATAAATAAATTCATTTTTATGCATTTTTAAGTAATCGAGAGGCTGAGTCAAGAATGAAGACGATTCATTCTTTAGCATATTTTCTGTTTCTTTATCACAACGTTCAATGTAGGCGTCTGCAAAGCGCACACTAACATCCTTCTCCGCAAATTGGATATTATCACCCAGCTGATTTTTTTCGAGATACTCTTTTTCTTCTTTAAAAATGGTAATACTATTGCCGTTTGGGTTATTTTGCTGTTCAGATATGTACTGTTTGATTTGGTCTTTTAACATCAGGAATGTCCTCCTATGATTCACTTTTCTATTTTAATATTGAGTGTTTATGTGTAAAAAAGCAAATGTGATAATGTTATTTTGCAAAAAAAAGAGGTGACTATATAAAAGCCACCCCTCTAATTGCTATTTAATTTTCCGCTAATTTCGTTTTTACCTTTTGAGAGGACTGCTTTACCTCACCTGGATCTTCTGCTTGTTTTGCCCGTTTAATAAATAAGGCAAGAACTAAAGCGAGACCAGCGATAAATACACTTACAAAGAAAGCATCATTAATTCCTTCCAACAGAGCTTGCATCTCAATTTGATGTTGCATTTTTAGTTTCATGGCTTCTGTAACCTTTATTGACGGGTTAGGTACAATCTTCTTTGCAGCCTCAACTATTTCAGTTGCATGTGTTTTCGCACGAGTTGTCATAATCGTCACCAACAACGCTGTACCAATGGCACCAGATACCTGCGACATCGTATTATTCATCGCCGTGCCATGAGGATAAAACCGTGCCGGTAATTGGTTTAAGCCATTGGTCGTAACTGGCATATTTACCATCGAAAAACCAAACATACGGATCGTGTATAAAACAATTAAATGAGTATAAGTGGTTTCCAGTGTTAATTTACTTAATAAATAACTTGTTATTACTGTAATCGCTAAACCAATAATAGCTAAAGCACGACCACCGAACTTATCAAAAAGTTTACCTGTAATCGGCATCATAATGGCCATTAGAATTGCCCCTGGCAACAGCATTAAACCCGCATCTATCGGGGAAATCCCGCGAATATTTTGAACATAAATTGGCAGAAGAAGCATTCCTGAAAACATCGCCATTGTAACTACCATGGAAATAGAAGAAGATAAAGCAAACATTGGATATTTATAAATCCGGAAGTTAAGAAGTGGCCGTTCTTGACTTAATTGACGCAAAATAAATATTACCAATGAAATGAGCCCAACAGCAAGAGTACCATAAACCTGCGGACTATCCCATCCTTCTTTTCCAGCTGAACTAAATCCATAAAGTATTCCGCCGAAACCTACGCTTGATAACACCACAGATAAGAAATCAAGACGAATATCAACCTTACCTTTTTTATCTTTAAGTAAGAAAAAGCCAAGCAAAACGACGAGAATCGCTATTGGTGTGACAAAATGGAAGAGCATTCTCCAGTCATAGTGTTCGATAATCCAACCGGATAAAGTCGGTCCAATTGCCGGAGCAAACATTAATACTAACCCGAAAACCCCCATTGCTAATCCCCGTTTTTCAACTGGAAAACTTGTTAACATTACATTCATTAACAAGGGCATCATAATCGCTGACCCAGAAGCCTGAATCATCCGACCAGATAACAATAGAGGAAAGGCATGAGCAAAGCCTGCTAATACAGTTCCTAACGTAAATAAAAGCATGGCTGCTAGGAATAATTGCCGAACAGAAAATTTTTGAATTAAAAATGCTGATAATGGAATCAGAATTCCATTTACTAACATAAAACCGGTTATCAACCACTGACCAGTTGATGGGTCAATTTTTAAGTCAGTCATGATCGAAGGCAGTGCGATATTTAATAATGTGTTATTTAAGAATGCAATAAAAGCTCCGATAATCAGTATGGCAAGAACGCCATACGGTGGGCCAGCTGTCTTTTTTATGGTTTGATCCATTAAATTTCCCCCTATAATATATGTTCAATTTTTTATACCCCTGTTTCACACTTACATAATAATATACGCTCAGTTTAATTTTTGCAATTAAAAAAACCTACAAAATTATGGATTTGTAATAATGCTTTAAATAATGTACTATATTTTTATACTGATAGTACAAATGGAAATAAAGGTGATTTTATGAATGACCGAAAGCAGCATGTAGTAAATATGGCTCATCAATTATTCATCGAAAAAGGATTCCAAGCGACATCTATTCAAGATATTTTAGACTATAGCGGGATTTCTAAAGGAACGTTTTATAATTATTTTTCATCTAAAAGCGAATTATTAATCGCGATTTATAAAACAATTTTTAATAGGCTCGAAAAGGATCGAAACGATTTATTAATCGGTCAAAACCCTTCTAGTATTGAGATTTTTATAAAGCAAGTGGAAATGCAAATGATTTCTAATAGGAAAAATAAATTAATTGCCCTTTACGAGGAAGTATTGTCCTCTAATGATGCTGACCTTAAACAATTTATCCAACGGTGTCGTTTAAATTCACTTCGTTGGTATTACAATCGGTTTATCGACATCTTCGGCGAAGAGAAAAAACCATTCCTGCTAGATTGTGCGATTATGTTTCAAGGGATATTACAATATAATGTTCAATACAATAGAATGGCCCATGAATCTGGTGAAAAAGTAAACAGTGTTGTCCGCTACAGTGTAGCGCGTTTGGTTAAAATGGTGGATGAGGTTTCTGAATCAGGGGATCAATTAATAGAGCCTAAAACTATAGAAAAATGGGTCCCTGGCTGCCAAAAAAACAATCATGAGATAATCACTCAACTGATGAAAATAGCGGTAACGTTAAGGGCATCGATAACGAAAAGCATTCAAGATGTAGAAGAACAAAGCAAATACAATGAACTTCTGGATTTTATTCATGAGGAAATCATCCATACAAAATCACCAAGAAAGTTTCTTATTCAAAGTGCCCTATTATCATTAACGCAAAACCCCGAATCACTTTGGAAAAAAGAACTAGGGCAGCTTAATGAATTGATCGAGGCTTTTTATAGTGTGACAGAGTCGGAAGAAACAAACCCCTAATCCAAGGATTAGGGGTTTGTTTTGTGTATGTAAGGCTTTTATTATTTGATAAGCGTTGCTGAATTTCCTAAATAAAGTAATTCCTTGAATATTGTTTTACCACCACGATTGCATCCTCACCATTTTTTGTAAATATTAACCCTGAACCCATTTGTTCTTGAAACTTCCATCCTTTTGATTTCATATATTTTTTTGCAACATTATAGCTGCTATCTTGACTACTTTCGGATAAGTATCTGCTTCGTTTATCTGTTTTTGAGAACAGCTCAAATTCAGAATCGGAAAAGTGAAGCTTCATTGCAGAAATAATTAATGGTAATGGATTTCCCTCCTGAAAAATCGCAGAACCAAAACTGCTGAAAACTAGACCAAATCCTATGACCAAAACGATCAATAGGGTAACAGCCATTTTTCTTATCCCCTCCACCCGTTCGCCTCCTTATTTATCTGCTTCTATTTAATTTGACGACGGATGGGTATTTTTGGTTTCAGATAGAAATATTTCATTTTCATTAAAATGTTTTAAGAAGACGGTAATGAATTTATTAATTATGATTAAGAGTTATTTAATAAAGGAAAGTTGCAATAATAGAGGTATCATAATAGACATGATCAATGCGGAGGTAATCATCGCTATGCTCCCCATGACCCCTTCTATTTCTCCCCATTCAAATGCACGGTTGGCACCAATTGCCTGAGCAGAGGTTCCTAACGCTAATCCCTTAGCAATTCTACTTCTAATTCGAGTAAAATTTAAAAGAATTGGCCCAACCATTAAAGAAAAAACCGCAGAAATACAAACAAATAAAATCGTAAGTGACGGAATTCCCCCTAATGACTGGGATACGGATAAGGCAATTGGAGCAGTGACTGATTTTGGAATAAGCGACAACATAATTTCCTTATTCATGTGCAAATACTTCGTCAACAAGACAATTGAAATTACACCAGTTAATGTGCCTGGCATGACCGCCCCGAAAATAATTAAGAAATTTTTTCTAATAATTCTCACATGTTTATATAAGGGAACAGCCAGTGACACAGTGGCAGTCCCTAATAAAAGTGAAAATATTCCTGTTCCAGATGAATATTGGGCCACTTGTACATGAGAAAGCGTCAATAAACAAATGATGAAGACTGTTACAGTATATAACGGATTTAACCATGCCTTGTTATAAGTTTTAAACACCTTATTTCCTACTGCATAACTCATTAAAGTAATACTGGTACATAACAATATATTAGAAATCATGGTTCCCATTTTGTTTACTCCTTTTTCTTTTAGTTTCTAAATACTCAGCAATAAATGCTGTAACAAGAAGAACAACCAGGCTGCTTGCGGCTAGGATGATTGCTAATTTTATACCTTCTACTCTAAAAATCCCTGCAAAATGCCAAACACCTACTATAAATGGAATAAATAGAAGTGTTATATGTTTAATATGGAGCTGGGCGGCTGCTTCGACCCAATTAAGCTTACAAACACCTGACAGCAATGCAATGAATAAGAGCGCCATACCAACAATACTTCCTGGGACAGGAAGATCCAGCCAAGTAACGAGCCTTGTACCAATCAAATATATTACTAATATTGTGAGAAACTGAGCAATAGTACGAACCATTCGGCTCACCCCCCGGTTTTAAATCTAATCACCCATTTTTTTATAAATGGGGTCATAATTAATTTCTCTAACGTCAGTATTGCATACCTTTTTGAGTTTTTCTGTAAATGTGGAATGGTTTCTAACATAAATTTTATAAAAGCGATTTAATACATGTTAGAAAAACTTACTTTTATTTCGTATTTCCCTACATAAAGCAAAAAAGCCGATTCCCAGTAGTAGGAATCGGCTAAAAACGGAATATTTACATACCTATTTAAGAAAGGATTTAGGCATGACAACAGCGACAACCTCTCCACGAGCACAGAGAAGATCATTTGCATAAACTTCTGTCTCAACCTTAAACTTTTTAGGGTGGATTTCATGTACGGTTCCGATTGCTTTTAAAGGTATACCATGTGGAGTTGGCTTGAGAAAGGTCACGTTTAAGGAAGCCGTTACGAACCTTGGGGGCTCCGATCCATCACCAGCTGCATGTCCATTTTTTCGATGAAGCGCCAATGCAGCAGAACCTGTTCCATGACAATCTATTAACGAGGCAACAATGCCGCCATATACAAAACCTGGAAGTGCTAGATGCTCTGCTTCTGGTGTGAATATAGTTACTGTTTGTTCACCCTGCCAGCCAGTTCGAAAATGATGTCCCTCTTCGTTTAATCGACCACAGCCATAACACCAGGCGAAATCATCCGGATAATCATCCTGAATTGCTTTTAAAACTTTATCTTCCATTAATTTCTCCCCCTTCACCGAAAACGCTTTCATAGACATGATAACATTGTTAAAATTCCCTGGTCAATCAATTGACAAAATATTAGAAAATCCAAACATTTCACATAAGTTAGAAAAGGAAAACCCTTGTGCTGCAAGGGTTTTCTTCTGAATATTTCTGTAGTAATAACAAATAGACTCTATATGGAGCAAAAAAACCCAATTAGACTACTAATTCCAAACTTCCTCTGCAATTACCCTATTCCCTGCTTCCGGCTTAATTGATCCAAAAAGATAGTCACGAATCTACTACACCGATCAATATCCTTCATTTGGAGGCTAACCTCGATTTTTAGGGTGGCAATTAAATTTGTGTGTACGTAAAGCATATCCTTAAATTCATCAACAGCTCCGCAAAACTTCGGGTAACCACTATCCCCTGTGCCGATTACACCTGTCCGTACCTTTTTTACGTCCTGAGTTTCGAATGCACGATAAATCTCCATCATTTCTTGAGGAATTTCGCCATTTCCCCAAGTATAGGTTCCGATCACAATAGCCGCAAACTGGGATAAATCCCTAACTCGAAATTGCTCGATCCGAAAGAGAGAAACCATTACATTCTTCTTTAAAAATAACTGACAAATTCGTTCAGCTAATTCTTCAGTATTTCCTGTTTTGGAAGAATATACGATGGCAATTTTCATAACTCATCGAAACCGTTTGATTGTGTTACCTTTGCATAGCTTCTTGACTTCTGTTCAAAAAAATCGGATTTTGTTCCATTCATCATTTCATCACTGAAAACATGGATCCAAGGCATTGGGTTTACCCTTTCTTTATATAAGTTCTGTAAACCCAGCTGACGCAGTCGTTTATTTGCAAGATATTCGGTGTATCCTTCGTACTCGCTCAATTCAATACCATCTATATCCCTCAAAATCATATGTGCCCACTCTTTTTCAAGTTGGACAGCTTGTCCAACCACTTTATACACATAATCAATGTTAGCCTCAGTATGTAAATCCGGATTTTCTGTTAAAAGAATTCGTAGAAACTGTGCCATGAAATACGCATGTTGCATTTCATCCCGTTGAATATAGCTAATCATTGTACTAGTCTTAAGCATTTTTTGCTGGCGGGCAAGATGATAGAAAAAAGCAAAGCCAGCATAGAAATATATACCCTCTAGATTAATAGAATTCACACCTAGTTGAAATAAATTTTGTGGTGTAGGATTCTCACGGAAACGTTCATATGCGTCTAATATCAGTTGGTTTCTTTTTTGCACGAATGGATCATTTTTGGCTTGATTGAACCGATCCTTTTGTTCATTCAAAGGTACAAGTGAACTTAATATATAGGAATAGGATTCATTATGGACCGCTTCCTGCTGGGCGATGACAGCAAATATTGCTTTAAAGCTAGAATCTGTCACATAATCCATTACTTGACACATTGTTGGTGTTTGCAGGCTGTCTAAAGAAGCAAGTTGTGTATTTATTCGTAAAAAGACATCTTTCTCCGTTGAACTGAGAAAGTCCCACTGTTTTATATCATCTTGCATATTAATCTCTTGAGCTTTCCAAAAGTTTGACAATAATGTCTGATATAAATCGTATATCTGTGGATAGGCAATATCATTCCAGTTGAGCAAGCCTGATGATTTTCCATTAATAATACCGGTTGATTTATTGGGAAACTCGGGGTTTAACAGTTTTATTCTTGATAGCGGTAAATGAATATCCATAAAATAATCTTCTCCAATCTATTCTAAAAGATGTTAGCTATGGCAAGCATCACATTCGTCAATTTCTGTTTGAGATGTGCTTCTAACATAGTACGTTGTCTTTAGTCCTTGCTTCCAAGCTTCCATATGCAGGTTGAGCAAGTCCTTTGCTTTTATATCGTGCCTAACATATAAATTAAAGCTAATGCCCTGATCAATATGGCGTCCACGTGCCGCATTCTGTTTAATACTCCACACTTGATCTAATTCATGTCGCGAGCGACGATAATAGTCATATGTGATATGGTTTAAATCCGGTGCAGTAACTTTAAATTTAAAATTTTTCTTTTCCTCTGCATATTCAACAGAATAGATAGGATCGATTCCGTCAGTGGAACCTCCAATTTTCGCTGTGGATGAGTTTGGAGCGATAGCCATTAACCATCCGTTCCGAATGCCATTATTAACGACATCCCTTTTTAGTTCAGTCCATCTTTTCGATTGATAATTTTTCCGTTCAAAATAACTTCCTGTATGCCATTCTGAATCGTTAAATAGACTATAAGACCCTTTCTCCTTTGCTAGTTCCATTGATGAACGGATCGTATAAAATGCAATGTCCTCATACAGATGATCTGCATAATTTACCGCTGCTTCAGACTCCCAGTAAATCCCTTTAAGAGCTAGTAGGTGGTGCCATCCAAATGTACCAAGACCCACGGCTCTGTACTTTTTATTTGTAAGTTGAGCCTGTCCAACAGAGATTGTATTTAAATCAATCACGTTATCGAGCATTCTTACTTGGATCCTAATTAAACGCTCTAAAACATCTGCAGGGACTGCTTTTGCCAGATTAATAGACGATAAATTACAAACAACGAAATCACCAGGCTTCCGAATTATCACGATATTGCCCTCTTCATTCTGGTATTCGTTTACAATCGTCGTTGCGGACATATTTTGAGCAATTTCTGTACATAAATTACTGCAGTAAATAGAAGTTCGGCCCTTACCCAATACATGCTTATTCGGATTTTGCCTGTTTACTTCATCACGATAGAACATGTATGGTGTTCCTGTTTCTAATTGAGCAACCATGATTCGTGTCATAATATCCATGGCACGGTAGGTTTTACGAGGAAGAAGCGGGTTACCTGCGGCCTCTTCATATTTCTCGGTAAAGAATTTAACATCCGTTTCATCATAAAAATCCTCAAGTCCGAGAAGGTTCCCTTTTTCATCCTTCCAGCCCATAAATTGTTTTACTTGATGGGGACAAAATGTATGCCACTGCCCAATACTTCTTCCATCCTCATCTTTCTCTTCTAATTTTTTCATAAATAGGTCTGGTATCGTGACACCCGTGAAAATGTCATGGGCCTTACGGCGTTCATCCCCATTATTGGTTTTCAAATCGAGAAAACCGTTCATGATATCTTTATGAAATAAATCTAGGTAAACCGCAATGGCACCTTGCCGTTGACCTAACTGATCAACACTGACAGCTGTATTATTTAACAATTTAATCCATGGCACAATTCCGGAAGAGTTTCCTTTGAATTTCTTAATATCGGAACCAAGGGCACGAACTTTACCATAATAAATCCCTATACCACCGCCATCCTTGCTTAGTCGAGCAATATCCCAATTATTTAAATAGATGCTATCAAGGGAATCATCTACTGTATCAATAAAGCAGGAGGAAAGCTGACCAAAGCTTTTGCCTGCATTCGCTAAAGTGGGGGTAGCAACCGTCATATATAAATTACTAAGTGCCCAATACGCTTCCTTTACAAGTTGGAAGCGGATGGACTTCTTTTCATCCTTCATAATCGTCATGGCAATAATCATGAACCTCTCCTGCGGGAGTTCATATACATTTCTATTATGATCTTGAGCCAGATAGCGATCCGCCAGTAAAAATAACCCTATGTAATTAAATAATAAATCTTTATCTGGATTTATCTCTTTTGCTAGTTGCTCGATTTCATCTTTGCTATATAAGCTAAGTAAATTATGAGAATATATCCCGGTATCAGTCAATTCTTTTATTAATCTATAAAAATCTCCATATTTTAAAGAACGATTATAGCCTCGATTTTTTGCTGACTTTCTATATAATTCATTCAGATATAAACGGGCAGCGACAAATGTCCAATTTGGTTGGTCTATTGCAATTTGATTCACAGCATATAATAAGGCTTGGTGATTAGCTTCCCCCTCTGTTTCATCCAGTTTACTAATTTGCTCTTTAAGCTCCGTAGTATCTATCTGATATTTTTCTGAAACTTGATTAATAGATTCTAATACGTAATTAAGTTCTGCTTGAATCTCCTTAGTTATCATTACATTTCCCCCTATAATAAAAAAAATCCGCTCAACGGTAATTGAGCGGATGAAACGATACACTACAAAAGGAATAAAAAAATCCAATGCCTCCTGTCGCCACCGTTCATCTTCTCAATCCCCGAAGAAGTTGAAACATCTTAAGAAAGACAGGTCTCCTGACTCATGCTTCTTCCTACTTTGAACCCTTCCCATATAAGTACCTAATAGATTAGACATTTCTTATACAGTGGTTTGCTCATTTCGTCAGCATTTACAGTTGCGGGGGCAGTTCTGGATTTACACCAGATTCCCTATTAAGCCACAATGGCATCGTCTCTTAAGGTTAACACAATATATAGTTTGATTATTATTTATTGAAACAATATATAGTGAATCGATTAATTTAAATAATAGTATAGTCACCAAAATAATTCAAGTCTATTATTAAATAAAAATGAAACCTATCTGGCCTGACACCTTTTTTTAAAACACCAAGGATGTCACTGAACCCTTTGTATTCTATTTTGAATGCCATAAGTGAACGGTTTTGGCTGGGCTTTACTGAAGTTAACTAATGCATCAAGGTCAACGGGTCCGACTTCTTTGTTTTTAGCTTGAGTAAATACAGTAAATCCATCTCCGCCTCCAGAAAGAAAAATATTCGCTGTCACAGAATAGGGTTTATTAGGATCCATTTCCGTGCCATCTGGAAGCTTGGTGCTCACTACCCTTTGCCCTGCTGGTTTATTTGGATCCCAAGTATAGCTTAAGCCAGAAATCTGCAGCATGTTCGTTTTTGTTGCCCCCCACTGCTGGTTGAGCAATTCTCGGATTTGCTGTCCCGTCATCGACATTTTGACAAGGTCATTATTAAAGGGCTGTACCGTGTAAATTTCTCCCCAGGTGATATCGCCAGGATCAATATCGGCTCGAATGCCGCCAGGATTCATAAAGGCTAATTCGGTATTCAACGCTTTCCTTTGTGCATCCGCAATGAAATCGCCAAGCACTGACTCACCATTTTCATTTTGCTTGGCCGTCAGACTTTCAGATGAAGAGCCAACAACTTGATTAACTATCGGTTCTATTTTTGCTTCATATCCTTCTATCATTTTCTTAATTTCGGGATCGGGCTCGATTCCTTCTTGAAAGGTAGTTACAATCTCAGCTCTTTTTGAGACAATATCCTTTGTTTTAGGATCTATCTCAAGATCAACATCAGAGAAAGCAGTTCCATAGGAATAGGATTGAACAACTAGTTTATTGTCAATCGTTGCGTTCATATAGGCATGGTTATGGCCGCCGAAGATGATATCCACTTCATCGTCGACCCGGTTTGCGATATCGACAAGCTGCCCTGCTGGATTTTCTCCGTTTGTACCTGAAGTGCCTGGGTTATGGGCTAAAACGACAATCGACTTTACCCCTTGTTTTTTCAACTCCGCTACATTCTGATTAATTGCTTCTACTTCATCCGTGAATTTTAATCCTGCCACGCCGCTAGGGACAACAAGCGTTGGAGTCTCAGTAGTTACCACACCGATAAAACCAATGGGCATCCCATTTACTTTGATCACTTGATAAGGAGGCAGAATCGTTTTTCCTGTTTTCTCATTGACTACATTGGCAACAATCCATGGGAAGTTTGAACCTGCAAAATTGCCAGTTTTCGGATGTGTTCCCCCTTTTATGAGGCGCATCAGTTCCGTTAAACCTTCATCAAATTCATGATTACCAACAGTACCGATGTCAAAACCCAGTTTGTTCAAGATCTCGATTGTTGGTTCATCCTGTAAAAGGGCCGAAATTGGAGGGCTGGCCCCAACCATGTCTCCATCTTCAACCAATAGCGTATTTTTATTTTCTGCTTCACGCTGTTTTAAATAGGCTGCTAAATAATCGACCCGACCGGCCGGTTTCCCGTTAACTTTCCGAGTCACATTTAATTGGCCATGCAAGTCATTAATCCCTAATAGTTGGACCTGAATGAAACGATTATTTGCGGCCGGTGGCTTTCCCTTTTTGGGATTGACCGTTTCTGGACGGTTGGATTTATGTCCATGATATTCTTCAGATAACCCTTGATCTTTTCCTATAGTTGGTTTCTGTCTGCTAACCTCTACAACTTGAGGCTTAGTAACAGTTTGAAATTGATTATCCATATCCCTTAGGGCACGAGCTGAAGCACTTTGATATCCCGTTATCGCCACCAGTGCTAGGATCGTTAAGGAAAGAAGCGTTTTTTGAAACAATTTCATACTATTCCTCCTACAATTTTCTAAAAGAACCAAAGGTATTTTTCTCCTTGTAGGTTAGGAATATGCAGAAAAGGCACCAAAGAAGTTTGGTGCCTGACACTCATTATTGTTTGACTATCAGACTTTGGTAGGTTGAGGATGTCCTTACTTCGATGGTTAAGGTTCCCTTTTTATAGATGGATTTAATGATAAATGGGGCACCGGTGGTATTCTGAAATTGAAAGTCCGGTCCACCATAAGATACGGTTGCATCTCTGCCAGCAGGTACATACCCAACCGACAAGGAATGGTGATGTTTTTCAATATAACTAACACCTACCTGATCCACTGCATTGAACAGGGTTGATGACGTCTGGCAAATTCCTCCGCCGATTCCGTCGACTAATTGCTTATTTACAATTTCCTTCGCCTTTTGATATCCGTGGGCGGCATCACTTGGACCTACAGTGGTATTAAATGAGAAAATATCTCCCGCTCCGACAATGATATTATTAATGGCCTGTGCCGACAGCTGAATATTCTTTGAACGGCCTACAACTCCGCTATTAAATCTCGTTGTAAAGCTTGCCACGACAACTTCCCCTAACTGGTCAACATCCTCAGGCTTATAACCGCTCTCTGTCACATATAAAGGTAGTTCGATATCTCCACCCGTTGCTGATGCTGTTATGACCTTTTCAACTAACTCTGATTCCTCTAAGATAATTCTTGGTTTGCCTTTAATGATTTGACCATTGGAGCCAATCTTATCAAGAACCATTCGTTGGTCATATCCTTTGGTACTTTCCGTCCCTCTTGCTAAATCCTTTGCCCATTTTTCAAGTTCCTTTTTATAGGTTTCATTATCGGTTCCAAAACCCATTTCCACCGGTAAAAAGGTTTCCAAAATAGCATTTGTATTCGGATCAATGACATTTACCGTAATTGGTTTTGGTTCTTCTTCATTCTGTGGTTCTGGTGGTGTTTTATTGGGCTTTTGTTGTCCTGATTCAGATACTTTTTCTTCAACTTTCTTTACTGTATTCGTTTTTTCTGTACATCCGGCAATAAGTATTAAGCTACAGATTAATAAAATTGATACTAGCCACGAGCTCTTTGTCATTTCCCCCAACCTCTTATCCTTTATTTTCATGCAGTAAATGCTGACCTCCAACGAAGTCCATTCATTCTTGGATTTTATTCCCGTTTGCATGTCAATATGACTTATATGTATTGATTAATATGCAAAAAGCCCCTTAGGTGTAAGGAGCTTAATCAGTGAAGATATATGATTTTTTTGACCTGTAAATTATCTTACGCTGCTTTTCATCATTGGTTGAACCACTTTTGGTTCCGAATATGTGCGTTCATTTTTCATATAGGCGTGCCAATATGCGAGTGCGATAAAGACAGATCCGCCAACCGCATTGCCTAGAAAGACAGGGATAAAATTTTCAATATATCCTAGCCAAGTAAAATGGCCGGCAAATATCGCTGCAGGAATTACAAACATATTCGCTACAACGTGTTGGAATCCGATTGCGACAAATGCCATCGTTGGAAACCAAATACCTGCAATTTTTCCGACCATATCGTTTGCTCCATAACAAAGCCACACTGCCGCTGCCACCAGCCAATTACAGCCAATCCCCGAAACGAATGCTTGGAGAAAGGTTGCTTCTAATTTATGGTCAGCAATACTAAGCGTTCTTTCCAAGAACGGGCCTGATTCGGTAAGTCCAACCAGATGTCCAAAAAAGTATGCTACAAAAATGGCCCCGATAAAGTTACTGACCGTAACAAGAAACCAGTTATAGACAACCTGTCTAGTGCTAATTTTGTTCGCCATTCGAGCTAGAGGCACAGCCATCATATTTCCTGTTAATAGCTCACCACCTGCAAGCAAGGTGAGGATAAGGCCGATTGGGAAGACAGACGCACCAATCAAACTGCTTAACCCCTCAAAATTTCCTGTTAAAGTTGCTGTGACACGGATGAAAAGTAAATAACCTAAAGCAATGAACGCACCTGCTTCAAAACCTAATATCAGTGTTTGTAAAGGAGGGTATTTTGATTTTTTCACTCCATTTTCAACGGTAATTCCCATGATTGTTTCGGGTTTACTATATCCCATTTGATATGCTCCTTTTTAAATGAACCATTTAATATGTGAAACATTTAACATACTTCTATTTTATAATAAATTCTTCTAAAATCCTGTGAATATTTCTTTAACTATTTTAGAGCGCTTACATTTACTTTTGTAATCTTGCTTTTATATTCAAAATAGCTTACTTCCCTTACTTAATAGAGGTATACTGATTCCAAGGTGATATGGTAAAGAGTATAGAAACACTACAGGAGTTACGAACGGAGACGAATGGTCTAACAGATCAGTATGTTAGTCGGTATCCCAAACCCGACCCATTTTGCTACACTTTTTAAAAAATAACCAGCCATACTCCATCAGAGTATCGCCTAATGATCCGAAAGGAATAAAGAATGAAGTTTTATACAATGGAAAAGAAAATTTATTGGAGTTTGTTTGTATATGGTCCATGGAAAATGTATCTCGCAGCAACGGTAGATGGACTTTGTTATGTTGGGTCCAATCATAAGGACTTCGAAGAACTGGTGACTTGGGTCCAAAAAAAACTCCCGCATCACCTTTTGGAGCGTGATGATAGAAAATTACAACCTTTTGTAGACGAATTCACCGAATATTTTCAAGGAAAGCTCACGTCTTTTACCTTTCCAATCGATTTTCACGGGACTCTCTTTCAACAATCTGTTTGGAACGTAATAAATGAAATTCCCTATGGATGCACACATACTTACGCAGAAATCGCGGAACTCCTGCAGAAACCTAAATCGGTACGTGCCGTTGCCGCTGCAATTGGGGCAAACCCGATATTAATTACTGTTCCTTGTCATCGTGTGATTGGTAAGAACGGGAAGTTAACTGGTTTTCGCGGCGGTTTAGATATGAAGGAAAAACTGTTAGATTTGGAAAAAGAACCTCCACTATGAAAGATGTAATCACACATGCGAAATAAACCAAAAAGGCAGAGAGAAAGTCTCTGCCCCAGACTGTCGACAAATCCGAAAAGCTAGGGTTTGCCCGCAGTCTTTTTTGTCTTTGTTAAATTGTCTGTTGATTTGCGCTCCA